>DASXUZ010000306.1:0-9098 GCA_036504555.1 Prolixibacteraceae bacterium
CCCAAAGTCTTTATTTCTCCGCCCGACTTATTAACTGTTACACAACAATAAAAACAATGAACTTTATTCCGCCATTTCCTCATTTGTGCATTTTATACAAATGAGTAAAATTCAAGGATTGGGCTATCATGCCCATATAGATGAATGAACAAGACTATATTACATCGTTTATGGCATTGAGAGTGAACCCTGGTAGCCTTTCTCCTTTGCCTTTCCGAGGTAATATTTCTCCCCTGCAGGGTTCTTTTTCAGATGAGCCAGCACGGCAGAATAGTAGAATTGATCGGGGTTATCGGGTTCCAATAACCGGTAGACAGGCACCAACTGTTCCAGGACTGTTACCTCTTTCTGATGGGTGGCTTGGTTGCACATCGAATAGCAGGCCACGCCAAGATATCCTTTGATCCGGTGGTAAACCAGGTTCCTTTGCTGATCTTTTTCCGTGGTAAGTTTTGTATTCAATGTTTGGATTTCATTCCTCCACCAGGCAGAGTCTTTTTCCTGAAGCGCTTTGTTGTATTGATCGCGAATGGATATCTCTAATCGGAGATTCTTGATCAGTTTGTCCCGTTGCTGCATAAAAGCGTTTTGTGTCACCAGGTTCTCATACCGGGAACGAAACGATCCAATTGATTCAAAGGGTTTTGAAATGGAGAGGTTCCGTGCAAGTAGCACGGCATTCAATTCATCCTTGGATTGCGACAACGAGTTAAGCCTTGCGGTCTGTTCAGCAACATAGGACTTCAGAAGTGAGTTTATATCCAGACAGGCACTATTTTCTTTTGACGACAAGCGTACATAGCCGGTTGCCCTGGCCAATACGCCTGATTCAGGCCATGAATGTGAAGCATTGCTAGTTTCGATCGATAGATTTTGTGGAATGGTGGAAGGATTAATGATGAATTGGGCTGCTTCGATAAAGTTAAAATCATCCATTCCTACAATGGCCATTACCGGGCACCTGATTGCCTGGATCTGTTCCGGGGAAGCCAGTGCACCACAGGCAATCACACCATTTGCAGTTCTGTTCATGGCATAATCGAGCGCCATCCTTGCCCCACCAGATAAACCACTCAGGTAAAGCGTATTTCCAACCGGGTATTTGCTCCTGGCATCAGCGATCAGCTCGTCGAGCAATTGTAGATAACCCGCGACATTGTTTTTAACAAGGTTCGAAGCGACCAGTACAACCTGGTAGGTTTGAGCTGCCTCCTTCAACTGCCTGATGGCCAGCTTACCATCGCCATGTGGATCAATCACCACCATGAGCGGCATGCTTTTACAAGTGATGTCAACTGAGGGAACAAAAACCTGGTAGGTATGGGCGACATGGCTTTGACATCTATCCGCTTTGTTGATCTCCTGTTGCTTTTCAGTTGAATGATCGATGTTGGCCCATGCAAAACCAGAAAGGAAAAATACAAACAATATCCCCCAAGCCGTACGAAGCATACTCATGATGTTAGAATTGATTTGACAGATCAAATATCAGGAAAAGATAGTCATTTTGTTCAGGTTTTGGCTTAGAATAATCCGGGAACTACTTTTTTTTGTCAGCTATATTCTGTAAATTAGATAAGTAAAATTGATCATATGAAGATCTTACAGCTTATTATCAAAAAAATGTATTTCGATTTATTAGGAGTATGAAGGTGAACAACACCAATTCAAGAACATCGTTTATTCACTTGAAAAAATAATTGAAAAATGAGATTAGATTACAGTAAACCACAGTATTTAAAACACCCTTTGGAGGACTGTGTTTTAAGAACCACTTTCAACCCGAACAACAACGCTTTTAAAGTCTTTGTTCGCTGGTCAGGTGATGAAGAGTATCAGATCAGTGACACCACTAATTTATTTTTAAATGCGTTTATCCAAGAGGAAGAGATCACCGAAAAGGAATATTGGGATTTTTAAAGTTACCGCTCTAAATATGAATATCGAAGAAAGTCAATTGGAATAATACTTAGGCCTGACTTGTTAGTACAGTGTTTGTACAGAATAAAAAAAGAGTTACAAATATTGTAACTCTTTGATTTTAAGTTGTCCTGTCAGGTCTCGAACCTGAACTCTTCTGATCCAGAATCAGACGTGTTGCCAATTACACCACAGGACAATTTTCAATACCGTGTAAACTCATCAATTTGCAGCTGCAAATTCTTGGTTTTTGTTGACCTGCCAAGGCTCGAACTTGGACTCTACTGAACCAAAATCAGTTGTGTTGCCAATTACACCACAGGTCAATCCTTCGTGTCTTTTCTTTAAAGACGGTGCAAAAATATAAAAATTATTTTTTCAGCATCTGTTTTGAGCGTAATATTTCAATTTATCCTGCGATGTTTATTTTTACTCCATCTACCGGAAATAAGTTTCAGCCTTTTATCCTTTAACCTTCAGGAACTTGTCATCGGTACCCCGGTAATAACTGATTGTTAAGAATCAGGTGAATCGATTTAAAAAAAATGTCAATTGACGGGCATGTCATGTACTTTTGCCCTCCCAAACAACGGGCGCCTGTGCCTGGTAGTTGATTATTTGGCTGACAGATAACAGGTTGCAATTCACATTCAATAAAGTATTACGGATATGGTAGAATTTTTTCAGGAGAACAAAAAGATTGCAAAGATCATCACAGAAGTGGCTGGTTTGGCCAATTACCTATGGCAAAAGGGCTGGGCAGAGCGCAATGCAGGGAATATTTCGGTGAACTTGTCGGAAATAATGACCGAAGATGAGTTTGAACTGGAACATTACCCCTCGTTTCAACTCGAACGCAGTTACGATGCCCTGGCAAACCTTTACTTTTTTGTGACAGGAACTGGCAAACGAATGCGCGACCTGGCCATCAATCCGATGAAAAATGCCTGTATCATCAAGATGAACAAAAAAGGGAATGCCTACCACATTATTACCATGAAAAAGCGGAACCTTTATAATTTCAGGCCCACCTCAGAATTGCCTACCCACCTGGCCGTTCACGATTTGCTGGTCCGCACCGGTTCGAAGAGCAAGGCTGTGGTGCATACGCATCCAAACGAATTGGTAGCCATGACCCAGATCCCCCGGTTCCAGACAGCCCAGATGCTGAACAAGACACTTTGGGGAATGCATCCTGAAGCATTTGTGTTTGTTCCGAGAGGCGTATTCATGGTTCCCTATCTTTTGCCTGGGAGCCATAAGATTGCAGATGCAACGATCGAAGGTTTTAAACTGGGCCATGAGGTGGTGATCTGGGAAAAACACGGTGCCTTTGCCATCGGGGAAACGGTTTCTGATGCCTTTGACATGATCGATATCCTTTCAAAATCTGCCCAGATTTGGTTTATGGCCATGCAGTCGGGCAACGAACCAGAAGGGCTGAACGATGAACAACTGGCCGAATTGAAGGAAGCTTTTCTGAAAAACTAACAATCTGCTAAAAGGGTCTGAATTATTGTTATTTTTAGCACGCAAATACAAGGGAAGAAGTTCACAAATAAACCCAGATAGGATAAATGAACTCAAATAAAAAGTTCACAAATAAGGATCAATAAACACAGATGAACTCAGATAAAAAGAGGAAGTTTGTTTTTTAATATTTGTGTTCATTGTTTCTTATTTGTAATCATTTGTGGATTAGTTTTTCTGTGTTCATTATAAAATTAAATTATAAACAGATGAAGATACGCTTATTGTTGGTCGCCTTACTTGCAGCAGGTTCGCTAAGTGCCCAAACACTTTCGAAAGGTGAGTTGGAAAAGATTCAGTCAAGTTTCAAAAAGGATGCATACACGAAAGCCATGCAGAATGCACTTTCGGCCTCAGATATCACGCAGTTGGCATGGAACCATGAAAATGTGGGAACCACCGATCAGTTGTTTACCTACCGGGTCGATGTTTCAGGCATCACCGATCAGAAGAAATCAGGCCGTTGCTGGATGTTCTCTTCGCTCAATCTTTTCAGGCCCATGGTGATGAAGCAGTTCAACCTGGCCGAGTTTGAATTCTCGGAAAGCTACCTGTATTTCTGGGATCTGATGGAAAAATCGAATCTGTTCCTGAACAACATGGCTCAAACGGCCCAGCTTCCCATCGAAGATCAGAAGGTGAGATGGTACCTGCATTCACCCGTGGATGATGGCGGACAGTGGATCAACTTTGTGAACCTGGTAAAAAAATACGGCATGGTTCCCAAGGAAGCCATGGGAGAAACCTTCTCAAGTGAAAATACCACCTGGATGGTAAAAATGATCAATACCAAGCTGCGTGAAGATGCCCTTGAACTGCGCGAAATGGTAGGCAACAAAGCACCTGTATTGTATGCAAAACAAACTACCAACAAACAGGAAATTCGGGAAATGGCTGCCGACAAAGTATTACAGACAAAGCTGGCTGCCCGCAAAGTAGAGATGCTGTCTGACGTTTACCGGATGCTGGCGCTAAACCTGGGCGAGCCACCCAGCGAATTTCAATGGAGGTTCAAGAACAAGGACAAGAAGATCAGCGAGGCTAAAACATATACACCCGAGAGTTTTAGGACTGAAATATTTGGTGCAATCAACCTGGACGATTATGTGATGATAATGAATGATCCTTCACGCCCGTTCTGGAAGCATTACGAAGTGGAGAATTACCGCAACACACAGGAAGGTATCAACTGGCATTACGTGAACCTACCCAATGAAGCCATCAAGGAATTTTGTATCGCTTCGATCAAAAACAATGAAGCGCTTTACGGATCCTGTGATGTGGGCAAGCAATTGCGCCGCGATGTGGGTATCCTGGATGTTGATAATTTCGATTTTGAATCGGTTTACGGTGTGAAATTTGGGATGAACAAGGCACAGCGCATCCAAACCGGAGAGAGTGGATCGAGTCATGGAATGGCTTTAATCGCGGTCGATTTGGACAATCAGCAAAAGCCTGTTAAATGGCAGTTTGAGAACAGCTGGGGCCCTACAGCGGGAGAAAAAGGCTATCTTACGTTTACGGATGCCTGGTTCAATGAATACATGTTCCGTTTTGTGGTCAACAAAAAATATCTCAACGAAAAAGTATTGGAAATCTATGGGCAGAAAGCAGAAATGCTGCCACCATGGGATCCGATGTTTTAAGGAACTCATTCTAAACCTCTAACAGATCGTCATCCCGAACTTGTTTCGGGATCCCCTCTTCATTGGAGAAGATCCCGAAACAAGTTCGGGATGACGATCTTCGAATAAATAAATGCAATACAAAATATAAAAACATATACCCATGCAGCAGAACTTTTTTGTCAAATCACACGGGCTCGGAAACGATTATTTTGTGCTGGATCAGGATCGGATCACTTTTCAACTGACTGAAAAGAACATTCAGTTGTTGTGCGATGTCCATTACGGCATTGGTTCAGACGGCATCCTGCTGAAAGTGGCCTCTTCAAAAGCCGATTTCGGATTGAAAATCTACAATCCCGATGGTTCTGAAGCTGAAAAGAGCGGTAACGGACTGCGCATATTTGCCAAATACCTGTATGATTACGGCCATACGGCAGGAAAAATATTTACCATTGAAACCCTTGGCGGTATTGTAACTGCTGAAGTTTCGCAGGAAACCAACAGCAAGGCCAACCGCATAAAAGTGGATATGGGAAAAGCGATCTTCAGTTCACGCCTGATCCCTGTGATTTGTGACGAACCTGAATGTTTTGATCATCCGCTCAACATCATTGACGAAGCCTACCTGATCAATTGCGTTTCAGTGGGGAACCCGCACTGTATCATTTTGCGCGATCAACTGGTCAAGGCTGAAATCCTCAAGCATGGTTCAGACATTGAGAACCATCCCATGTTTCCCAATCGTATCAATGTTCAGTTTGCAAAAGTTTTATCGCGCAGCGAAGTAGAAATTCTTATCTGGGAACGCGGAGCTGGTTACACCCTTGCCTCGGGCAGTTCATCATGTGCCGTGGCAGCGGTGATGGTCAAAAAAGGCCTTACTGACCGCAAGCTAACTGTCAGAATGCCCGGCGGAGTTCTACAACTGGAAATCGATGAGACCTGGAATATCCGCATGGAAGGCGAGGTCAAAGAAATTGCCTCAGGCTATTTAAGCGATCAACTGGTTGCCGAGATACTTTGCTTATAAAAATCAATAAATTTGCAGCTCCATACAATTTAATACTTTCAGATATACATTCAGATGACGAAACAAATTCCCTTTTCGAAGAAGCAAATCGAAAAAATCATAGCACAAACCCCCACACCTTTTCATATATATGATGAAAAAGGCATCCGTGAATATGCACGTACCTTCAACCGGACCTTTTCATGGAATCAAGGATTCAAGGAATACTATGCCATCAAATCGGCGCCCAACCCCTACCTGATGAAGATTATGCGGGAAGAAGGATTTGGGATCGACTGCAGTTCAATGGCCGAGTTGGTAATTGCCGAAAAGCTGGGAATGTCGGGTGACGAAATCATGTTCACCTCCAACGACACGCCTGCCTATGAATACAAAAAAGCCATCGACCTTGGAGCCATCATCAACCTGGACGATATTTCGCACATCGAATACCTGGAAAAAAATGTGGGATTGCCCGACATCGTTTGCTTCCGATACAACCCAGG
Organism: Prolixibacteraceae bacterium; assembly: GCA_036504555.1. Lineage (GTDB taxonomy): Bacteria > Bacteroidota > Bacteroidia > Bacteroidales > Prolixibacteraceae > Aquipluma. Next base: position 6,594 of record DASXUZ010000306.1, read on the forward strand.
CTCCCTGAAAGAGGGAAACACGATCATAGGACATCCCGAGGAAGCCAAGTATGGCTTTACCCGCGAACAATTGTTTGAAGGTTACCAGATGCTCCTGGACAAAGGGGTGAAACGTTTTGGACTTCACACCATGGTGGCTTCCAATGAACTCGATTCAGCTTATTTTGTCGAAACAGCCCAGATCCTGTTTGACCTGATCGTGGAACTCAACGAACGATTGGGTATTCAAATCGCATTTGCCAATCTTGGAGGTGGTATCGGTATTCCATACCGCCCCACCGACCTACCGGTTGACCTGGACTTTATGAGCAGGGGTATTGAAAAATTATACCAGGAAAAGATTGTAGCCAATGGATTGGAACCACTGAGAATTTATTTTGAATCAGGCAGAGCCATGACTGGCCCTTTCGGGTTCCTGGTATCCAAGGTGCTGCATATCAAAAAAACATACAAGCAATATGCAGGATTGGATTCAAGCATGGCCAACCTGATGCGCCCTGCCCTGTATGGATCCTACCACCACATAACCGTTTTGGGCAAGGAAGATCAGCCTGCCACTGAGGTGTATGATGTGACGGGATCATTGTGCGAGAACAACGATAAGTTTGCCATCAACCGTCATTTGCCCGTCATGGAACCGGGCGATATTGTGGTGATTCACGATACAGGTGCACATGGTCATTCGATGGGATTCAATTACAACGGTAAACTGCGCTCAGCTGAATTGCTGCTTCGCGAAAGTGGGGAAGTGGTTGAAATCCGCAGAGCCGAAACGCTCGACGACTATTTTACCACCCTTGACTTTGAGGGCTTGAAGAATTTTAAGTAATTCGAAAATAGATAGGAACAGGAAGCCGGTAAATGCCGGCTTTTTTGTTAGAGATAATTTTGATTGAATTGGCATAGGTTACTATATAAGTACGTATATTTGTACTTTCAAAATATAATACAAAAGATATGATAGCTGCAAATTATACGGAATTCAGAACAGATTTAAAGAAGTTTCTGGATGAGGTGGAAGATAACAATGAGACCTTGATCGTAAAGCGGGGTACTGGCAAAGGGACTGTTGTGATTTCGCTGGATGAATATAATTCAATCATGGAGACCGTTCATTTGTTGAGTTCCAGAAAGAATGCTGAAAGGTTATTTGAATCCATCCGACAAATGAAGGAGGGTGAATTCGTTGAAAATAGCTTAATAGAAGATTGATGATACTCAAATTTTCAAAAATTGCATGGGAGGATTACATCTCCTGGCAGTTCGAAGACAAATCGATGGTGAAAAGAATAAATGAATTGATCAAGGATATTCAGCGCACTCCCTATGAGGGGAAAGGTAAACCGGAAGCTCTCAAATATGATTTGTCCGGATATTGGGCCAGGAGGATCGATCGGGAACATCGCCTGGTTTATCGTATTGAAGAAAATGATCTGGCTATTTATAGCTGTAAATATCATTACGACAATTAACTTCGCCAAAATATAAAACAGTCCTACATTTATGAAAATCGGATTTGATGCCAAGCGTGCTTTTAACAATACTGCCGGACTGGGGAACTTCAGCCGCAGTAGCATTGCCGCGCTTACACGTCAATATCCCAATGACAGGTTTTTTCTCTTTCACCCGGGAAGGAAAAAGTCTCTTTTCATTGTTCCTGAAAATTCAACTGAGATTCTGCCCGATGGCTTGTGGTGGAAATCCTTCCCCGATGCCTGGCGAAGTTTCCACATTGCCTCCAGGGCAAAGGAACTGAACCTGGATATTTATCATGGCTTGAGCCACGAGTTGCCTGTGGGGATTGAAAAGACGGGAATCAAGTCCTTGGTCACCATCCATGACCTTATTTATATCCGTTATCCGGAATATTTCAAGACCATTGACCGCCAAATATATGACCGTAAATTCAGACATGCCTGCAGGGTAGCCACCCGTATTCATGCCATTTCAACACAGACAAAGCTTGATTTAATTTCCTTTTTTGCCATTCCCGAGGAAAAGATCGAGGTGATTTACCAGGCCATCAATCCATTGTTTTACCAAATCAGTAGTGAAGATCAAAAGCTCGCTGTAATTGGCAAGTACCAGCTCCCGGAACAGTTTCTGCTGAACGTGGGAACCATTGAACCCCGGAAGAACCTGCTTGCCCTGCTCAAAGGAATGCTCTCGGCAAAAATAAATCTTCCATTGGTGGTGGTTGGAAAACCCACAGATCATCTACGGGAAGTGCAGCAACTGATAGCCCAACATCCCATGGATCTGAATGTGTTATTTTTATCCACGGTGGATGATGCTGATTTGCTTGTTCTGTATCAATCGGCTCAGGCAATGATTTACCCCTCACTATTCGAGGGATTTGGCTTGCCGGTAGTGGAAGCGCAGGCTGCGGGATGCCCAGTGATTACTTCCAATACCAGCAGTCTGCCCGAAGCAGGGGGAGATGCAGCGCTGTATATTCAGCCTCAGAAACCCGAAGAAATTGGACAGGCCATCCGCCAGCTTCTG
>DASXUZ010000307.1:0-8946 GCA_036504555.1 Prolixibacteraceae bacterium
GTAACCATACAGACCATAACTACGGACGCGTGTTGGCAGGAGCTGTAAACCTTGACAACATTGCCGTAGCAGCTAAAAACGGAACCAATATCATCCGCATTCAGTCAGTTGGGTATCCTGAATTCCAGGTCGATCTTTCATCGCTTGCTATTGATGAGTCTCAATTCTATACCTCCTCCTCACTGGTAAAAGGTATTTGTGCCCGGATGAAACAACTGGGCTATGAAATTGGTGGTTTTGATGCCTGTATTGAAGGTAGAGTGCCAAAGGGTTCAGGTTTAAGCTCTTCTGCATCATTTGAAGTACTTGTTGGTGCCATTCTAAATCATTTATTCAACAATGGAAAAATGAGTGGTGTTGAAAATGCCATCATTGGCCAGTGGTCTGAAAATAATTACTTCGGTAAACCTTGCGGATTAATGGATCAAACGGCCTGCGCCGTTGGTGGATTAATTACCATCGATTTTGAAGATCCATCGAAACCCATTGTGAAAGAAGTCGACTTTGATTTCGTTTCAACAGGCTTCGCATTGGTGATTACAGATGTGGGTGGTGGTCATGACGATGCTGCATCGCAGGCAGAATACGCTTCCCTGCCAACCGAGATGAAGGCCGTAGCTGCCGTGCTTGGCGCTAAAGTATTGAGAGAGGTGACCTTGGAACAGATTGTTGATAAGATTCCTGAAATCCGTAAAGTAACCGGTGACAGGGCCATTCTTCGTGCCTACCATTTCCAGGGCGATAACCAACGGGTGGTTGAACAAGTAGCCGCCCTCGAAAAGAACGATTTTCAGGCCTTCCTGAAAATGGTCGTTGAATCAGGGTACAGCTCTTACATGTACAATCAGAATATTTTTGATGTTGTTCATAAAGATGAACAAGTCGTTTCGTTGGCATTGGCTTTGAGTGAAATGATTTTAAAGGGAAAAGGTGCATGGCGTGTTCACGGAGGTGGATTTGGGGGAACCATCCAGGCATTTGTGCCACAGGATCTGCTGGATAAATATGTTCAGACACTCGAACATGTCTATGGAGAAGGAAGTTGTCACAAGTTGTTTATTCGTGCCAAAGGATCCATTAAACTTGATCTGTAACCACATATAAGCCGACTGATGGCTGGCTGTTCAATTCAAAAGGGATGCTAAAATCTATCAGATCAGATTTTAGCATTTTTTTTTGTTTGCTATGCGCAAATAGTTAGTTATTTTGTGCAAATTCGAACTTTAATATTAGAATGTAATTAGAAATAGAAATATAAATATTCAAGTAAATAAATTAACAACCAAATTACCTAAATTATGAATCAAAACAAAAACTACACAGTGCCAATAATCATGATGATCATGCTTTTTGGTATGATTTCATTTGTAACAAACCTGGCTGCCCCAATGGGTATTGTGCTGAAAAACCAGTTTGGAGTTTCTAATTTCTTGGGACTTCTTGGTAATTTTGCCAACTTTATTGCCTATGCTGTGATGGGTATTCCCAGCGGTTTACTGCTGCAAAGAATCGGATATAAGAAGACCGCTTTGATTGCCGTTGCAGTTGGTTTTATTGGAGTAGGTATCCAGTATTTTTCAGGTTATGTAGGACAGGATTCTGCTTTTGCAGTATATCTTTCAGGTGCATTTGTTGCCGGTTTCTCCATGTGTTTGTTGAATACCGTTGTTAATCCGATGCTGAACACCCTTGGTGGCGGCGGAAATAAAGGGAATCAGCTGATTCAAGTCGGTGGTTCTTTCAACTCAGTAATGGCTACTGCTACCCCAATGATCATTGGTGTCTTAATCGGAGATGCAGCTAAAGCCAGAATTACTGATATCTTCCCCTTCATGTATGCAGCCATGGCAGTATTCGCCATTGTATTTTTTGTTTTGTATTTTGTAAATATTCCAGAACCTCATGCTCAGCAAACTTCTGAACCACTGGGAAGCCTGATGGCAGGTGCCTTGAAGTTCCGACATTTCATTTTAGGTGCTATTGGTATTTTTGTATATGTTGGTGTTGAAGTGGGTACTCCAGGAGTTTTAAATTATTTCCTTGTAGATCCCAATACGCCCAATCCTTTGAATGCTACCACCGCCGGATTTGTTGCCGGTACCTACTGGTTCCTGATGTTGATTGGCCGTTTGATTGGCGCTTCAATCGGAGCGAAGGTATCAAGTAAGGCGATGCTCACCGTTGCTTCTTCATTGGGCCTGGTACTTGTTCTTTTGGCTATGTTCACTTCACCCAGTATCCTGGTTTCATTGCCAGTACTGAAAAGTGTTGCAGGTGTAACCTCATTTGGTTTATTGGAAGTGCCTATCAATGCTGCATTCCTTGTATTGGTTGGACTTTGTACATCGATCATGTGGGGCGGTATTTTCAACCTGGCTGTTGAAGGCTTGGGAAAATATCTGGCAGCTGCTTCAGGTATCTTTATGACCCTTGTTTGCGGTGGAGGTATTCTTCCTGCCATTCAGGGATGGGTAGCCGATGTTGCAGGTTATTTGCCTAGCTACTGGGTCATTGTTGCTGGCCTTGCTTACTTGTTATTCTATGCCTTAATCGGTAGCAAGAATGTGAACAAGGATATCGCAGTTGACTAAGTATTTTATTGAAATTACAATATACTATGAATGGCAGGAGGGTTTCTCTCCTGCCATTTTTTTTGTGAATTTCCACGAAATGTCCTGGCTGACTATATTTTCTGGCCTCTAATTCTTTATGTCCTTCTAATTGTAGCTATCAAAGAATGTTTTTCAACAGGAAACCTGATTTCTTTGAAGTCTGTTTATAAAAGTAAAAAATACTTTTATACTTTAGCAGCTATTCTATTCGTGATTAATTTATGGAACTGTACAAAATACATCCCCGTTACCACGTAGCTGTTGATTGTGTCATACTGGGTTACCAGGATGAAGAAATCAAGCTTTTGCTGTATCCCCGCAGCTTCGAGCCTTACAAAGGCAAGTGGTCATTGCTGGGAGGTTTTGTGCAGGACAATGAATCGGCCGATGAAGCTGCTGCCCGGATACTGAAACAAACCACCGGGCTGGAGCAGATCTACCTGGAACAGGTGGCTGCTTTCTCGGATCCAAAGCGTGATCCGGAGGCACGGGTGATCAGTTTGGCTTATTATGCCCTGATCCGGATAGACCTGCATGACGAAGAACGAGTGAAGGAAAATGGGGCTTACTGGATACCCATACGGAAGCTTCCCAAACTGATTTTCGACCACCAGCAAATGTTCGAAAAAGCATTGGTCAAACTTCAGCAAAAGGCGGAATATGGCCTGGGCGCAAGCGAATTGTTGCCTGAAATGTTTACCCTGATTCAATTGCGAAAGCTCTATGAGGCCATTTTTCAGCATGAATTTGATCCTGGGAATTTCAGGAAGAAGATATTGTCGCTCGGGATACTTGAAAAACTGAGCGTGAAGGATGCCTCTGAATCAAAAAAAGGAGCATTTTATTACAAAGCCAAGAGCAATATGGGCAAAATAGATATTGACCGAATCGTTAAATTACAAACTAATATCATCTAATCTATAAAACTATGAATTGGAACTCACATGAATTTATTTGGCTCGACTGGGCAATTATGGGGGTCGGGATCCTGGCTGTAGGATGGGCTGTATGGCGTTCCATACAAAAAGACAAACGTTTGCAACAGGGCGCCGACAGCGAAGACTACCTGTTCGGTAAAGGCGAGCCCTGGTATATCATTGGTGCAGCTATCTTTGCTGCAAATATCGGCTCTGAACACCTTGTCGGACTTGCGGGCACAGGCGCCAAGGCAGGCGTAGGTATGGCCCACTGGGAGATGCAAGGCTGGATGATACTCATCCTGGGATGGCTCTTTGTGCCGTTCTATCAATTGATGAACATTAAGTTGGGCAAAATCATCACCATGCCCGACTTCCTCAAAAATCGCTACACCCCCCGTACTGGCTCATGGCTGTCTATCATTACATTGATAGCCTACGTGTTGACCAAAGTGAGTGTAACTGCCTTTACCGGTGGTATCTTCATGGAGAGTCTACTTGGCTTGCCGTTCTGGTACGGAGCTATCGGATTGATCGTGTTAACGGGTATTTTTACCGTCCTGGGCGGCATGAAGGGTGTGATGACTCTCTCGGCCATTCAGACACCTATATTGATCATTGGTTCTTTCCTTGTGCTTTTCTTAGGATTGTCAGCACTAGGGGATGGAAGCATTGCTCACGGCTGGACTGCGATGATCGACTACTCTAAATCGTTGAACGTAGGAACAGATGGCATTGCCCACGGTACCAACCACATGTTTCACTTTGAAACGGGCGATAAGTTGTATGACGAGTATCCTGGATTTTGGGTATTTATCGGAGCGACCATCATCGGCTTTTGGTATTGGGCTACCGACCAACACATCGTTCAACGTGTGCTCGGCCAGCGCAAAGGCGAGTCAAGCGACGTAGTGATGAAGCGTGCGCGCAGAGGGACTATCGCTGCAGGTTATTTCAAATTGTTGCCTGTATTTATGTTCCTGATCCCCGGTATGGTTGCAGCTGCATTGGCCGCACGTCCCGGCAGCGGATTTACATTGGATAACCCTGATACTGCCTTTGGCTCAATGGTTAAGTTTGTATTGCCCGCCGGTGTGAAAGGGATTGTTACCATCGGCTTTATATCTGCATTGGTTGCTTCTTTGGCGGCATTCTTCAACTCTTGCGCTACGCTGTTTACAGAAGATTTTTATAAGCCAATGTTCAAAAATAAGAGCGAGGCTACCTATGTGCGCACAGGTCGGATGGCAACTGTGGTGGTTGTGATCCTTGGCATTATCTGGATACCGGTCATGATGAGTCTAGGCAGCCTATACAGTTATCTGCAAGGCATTCAATCGCTGCTCGCTCCTGCGATGGTAGCTGTATTTGTGATGGGTATATTTTCCAAAAAAATTACCCCCAAGGCTGGTGAAGCTGGTATGATCGTAGGCTTTTTTATCGGTATGCTGCGCTTGCTGACCAACATCTTCACCAATACAGGCATCGACACAATGACAGGCTGGTACTGGGAATCCACCCGCTGGTTTTGGCATACCAACTGGCTGATCTTTGAGATATGGTTGCTTGTCTTCATCATGTTGATGATGGTTGTAGTATCGTTTTTCACACCAAAACCGACCGCTCAGCAAATTGAGTTTATCACTTTCACGGGAGACTACAAAACCCTTGTCAGGAATAGTTGGAACAAGTGGGATGTAATTGCTTCGTTGGGTGTCGTTTTAGCTTGTTCTTTGTTCTATATCTATTTCTGGTAGAAAAACTGTTTGAAGTTTATATCAAGCCCGAAACATATTTTGTAAAAATTTCTTTAAATTGCCCGAATAAATCATTCGGGCAATTTTGTATGTACGATATTATAGGTGATATTCATGGTCATGCCGATCAACTAAAAAGTTTGCTGGAAAAGTTAGGCTACCAATCCAAGGATGGCTACTATACGCATGAGACGCGCAAAGCCGTATTTGTGGGCGATATGATCAACCGCGGACCTAAAATAAGGGAAACACTCAACCTGGTGCGCAAGATGGTCGAGAAAGGTTCGGCCTATGCCATTTTGGGAAATCATGAAATGTATTTAATCCTCTATTATCTGCGCGATACGGAGGGAAAGTATTACAAAAAACGGATTCCCAAGTACCAATTGCAGATCAATCAAACCCTGGACGAATTTGCTACCTGCAAGGAGGAATTGAAGAGCCATCTGAAATGGTTGCGAACTTTGCCCATGTTTCTCGATTTTGGCGATATCCGCATTGTCCATGCCTGTTGGGACGATGAGAATATTAAGCTGATCAAAAGCACTGTAACTGGACCGAAACTGACCAAACCATTGCTCAGGGAAATTGCCCTCAATGAAACCAAATTTTCTCAAAGCTTTTGGGAAACCTGCAAAGGGGTCGATTTCCAAATACCAAAAGACCTTTTGGTCTTTGATCAGGATGGAAGGCCACACCGTACCTTTCGTATGAAGTGGTGGGCGACTCCCGAAGGAAAGACCTTTAAAGAGGTATCGCTTGAAAGCAGGTTTGACCTGCCGGCCTATACCATCCCCAGCGAAATTATTCAAATCAGGAAGATATATCCCAAGGAGAATCCCCTTGTTTTCTTCGGTCATTACTGCTTAAAAGAGTGCTGCGGAATTTTTACCGACAACCTCTGTTGTATTGACTCCTGTGTCACCCGAACCGGTAAATTGATGGCCTACAGGTGGGAAGGCGAGAAACAACTGGATACTTCCCATTTTGTTTTATCTGATCTTCTGGCATAAGTGCGCTTGTAATGAGTCGGTTAAGCTTGTTTTCAGGATTGGATAATAAAACTTCGAATTTTTAATTTGCCCTATTGCAAGGAAAAAAAGAAAGGCTATATTTGCAAAGCCTTTTCAGAAACGGATTTCAGAAGGTTTGTTCTTTAAAAAGTGTTGTAAGTTTTGAATAAATACACCTGGTTATAATCCGATCAGGCTCAAAACAAAATAAGTTGGTGCGGTAGTTCAGTTGGTTAGAATAACGGCCTGTCACGCCGTGGGTCGCGGGTTCGAGTCCCGTCCGCACCGCCAACAAACTTACAATATTGAAATATATTGGTACTCGAAATACCAGGATATATCATAAAAAATACTGATTAGGGTGCGGTAGTTCAGTTGGTTAGAATAACGGCCTGTCACGCCGTGGGTCGCGGGTTCGAGTCCCGTCCGCACCGCCAAAAAAAGGTTGCTTCGCAAGAAGTGACCTTTTTTCATATACGCCATAATCCTGCTTGTATGTTTTTTACCTATATCATTCAAAGTGAAGTTGATGATAAATGGATCGTTTTTATAAATCTCTCCCAAAGCTTTTAATTTCTTTCTTTAAGTTGTTTTCTACTGAACCTTTATTTTTTTTCCTTAATACATGTGATTGGGTGATGTATTCTTGCGAGGAAGGGTTTCCAAATCTTTTCTTGATGCATCATACTACACCAGCCCTGGAGCTGGATGATGCATTTATTGGTCGTATGCCAGATACCTCTATTATTCGAAGGTTATTCGAAGATTATTTGAATCTTACTCGAAGATTATTCGTGCGTACTCGAAGCATCTTCGAATAACCTTCGAATAATCTTCGAATAATCTTCGAATAATCCAAGTACCTGGCAATTCGTTTTAAACTCAAAAACCAGCATAAAAGTACATGACAAGCCTGGCAGCTGAGTTGCCCAAAAGAGCCTCAAGGTTTCTTTTTGTAGGGATAAATATCCTGAAATTGATTTGAAATTGGAGGTCATGGTGGTTCCGGGCATGGTATACTATCAGACCTGTGAAAATGAAGGATGTTTTGAAAAGATCGAGCGTGGACTCATCTGTGAATAATGCAACTTTTTCCAAAAGGGATGTAAGACTTCCCCGAACTGAAGTGATCACCTTTGTTGGGTGAAATATATTCACACCTGTCCCGCCAGAAGCGGCAAACCATTTATTCCAATCAGATGTTTAAAACAAGTAAAGTAATTATCCTGCTAACCATGATTACAGCAGTCATTTTGCTAGCCGGTGGGTGTAATAAAGACGATAATAATAAACCAACTACTTCTTATAACCTCAAGGTAAAAGACGTGCTTGGGGTATCCGGAAAAGTCACTTTCACCGAAACCAGCAGCACTACTACGACCATTGATATTGCCTTGACCAATGCCCCTGCAGGAAGCCATCCTGCAAACCTCTACCAATCATCGGCCGTTGAAGACGGTGCCGTTATTCAGATCCTGAATCCGGTGGATGAATCAGGCAAAAGTTCTACGGTGGTCAATATGGCTTACAGTCAATTGCTCCCTTATGACGGATGTGTCAGAATCATGAATAGCAGCAGTGAAACCCATGTCATTGTCGCGCAGGGCGATATTGGTGGAAATGTAATCACCGCTACCAATAAGACTTATACCCTCAATACCGTTGGTATATATGGTGTATCGGGAACTGCCTTGTTCGAAAAGAGGGAAAATAACAACACCCTTGTAACGATCACCCTGACGGGTACCATTACTGGTGATTTATACCCTGTATCCATTAACATGGGTTCAATCGCTTCGGTGGGTGGCGGACCTGTTATGAAAGCTTTGAATGATGTGGATGGAACCACTGGTAAAAGCTATACCAATGTCCGGACACTGAATACCGGTATTGCAGTCACTTATGATAATTGGCTGGTATACGATGGGTATATCAATATTTATCAGTCGCCCATGGCCTTGGGCGTTATTATCTCACATGGCAACATCGGCTCGAATTAAACGATCCGTGTCAACAGTTTTTTTTCAGCAACACCCCCAGGTTTCCTTTGGACTCCTGGGGGTGTCTTTAAGATAGGTTTTTGAACGATGAATAAATAATTGCGAATGATCCTGGGTACAATTAAAAAGTGTAAATGATGTAACTTTTTTCAAAAGTTGTGTTAAGGTTTTATAAAAAAGCAATTGTATATTTGTTTTATTACGAAGCTAGAATTTAATCATTCAATTTTTAATCTTATGAAAAACATTTTATTTGCATTACTTATCGCAGGCTTTATAGGAGGATGTGCGACGAATGCGGTAACTGGTCGCAAACAACTGAGCTTGGTTTCGGAATCAGAGTTGCAATTAATGGCCACTAACCAGTACCAAACATTTTTAAAAGAGAATAAGACCTTGCCGGTCAGTAACAGCAATTCGGCCATGGTTGACCGTGTGGGTGAGCGAATTGCAAATGCAATTACCCGGTACTATAGCAACCAGGGGAAAAGTTCGATACTGGATGGATATAAGTGGGAATTTAATACCGTTGACAGTAAAGAAGCCAATGCCTGGTGTATGCCAGGGGGTAAAGTGGTTGTATACACCGGATTATTGCCCATCACCCAAACCGAAACTGCACTTGCCATCGTGATGGGTCACGAGAT
>DASXUZ010000308.1:0-33796 GCA_036504555.1 Prolixibacteraceae bacterium
AAAAAATCAGAATGCCTGATATTATTACAAACAAAAGAATAGAAATACTGTTTTAAAGATCAATTCTCATTTATTCTATTTAAAACTATCATTATGACGACAGTAAATGCTTATCTCACTTTCAATGGCAATTGTTTGGAAGTTTTCAATTTTTACAAATCTGTATTTGGCGGAGAATTCGCCTATGTAGGTCGTTACAAAGACATGCCTTCTATAGCTGGGCAGCCGGCTTCAGAAGTGGACGGAGATAAAATTATGCATATCTCTTTACCCATCAGCAAGGAGACAATGCTAATGGGCAGTGATACCGGTGGTGAATGGGCTGCTCAGTTTGCAATGGGTAATAATTTCTCGATTTCAATCAGCACAGACTCCAAAGAGAATGCCGATCGTTTTTTCAATGGTCTCAGTGCAGGGGGAACGGTCACGATGCCCATGAACAAGACCTTTTGGGGTGATTACTTTGGAATGTTTACTGATCAGTTCGGCATCAATTGGATGGTAAGCTTTAATGAAAATCCAATGGGATTATAGATGAAAGCTAGCACCAACATTTAATAAAATAGTCAATCACGACTAATAACAAAAAGGCCCTCTGCATTTGCAGAAGGCCTTTTTACATTTTATTTTTGTAATTGCTTAGTTTTTAGCAATCCACTCAGCAATCCAATCGCCTACTTCTGAAGTAGAATAGGCCTTGTCAACGGAAATATCAACAGTTACGACCTTTGCATCGAGCGAAGCATCGACTGCTTTACGAATCGCTTTTCCTTCTTCCTGCAGATCGAAAGCATATTCAAACATCATGGCAGCCGACAGTATGGTGGCAACCGGGTTGGCAATGTTTTTCCCTGCAGCCTGCGGATATGAACCGTGGATGGGCTCAAAAACTGAAGTGTGAATCCCAATGGATGCAGAAGGCGACAATCCCAATGAGCCTGTGATGACGCTGGCTTCATCCGTCAGGATATCGCCGAACATGTTTTCAGTTACCATCACATCAAAGTTTTTGGGCCATTGGATGATCTGCATGGCTGCATTGTCAACAAACATATATTCAGTGGTTACTTCAGGATAAGTTGGAGCCATTTCCTGTGCAATCTCTCTCCACAGGCGTGAACTTTCAAGTACGTTGGCTTTATCGACGACTGTCAGTTTCTTGTTGCGCTTCATGGCAAACTCGTAACCCAGTTTCAGGATACGTTCAACTTCCACGCGGGTGTAGGTGCAGGTGTCGAAAGCCGTATTCCCATTGTCCAGACGGCCCTTTTCTCCGAAATAGATCCCTCCGGTTAATTCACGGATGGCTACAAAATCAGCACCTTCAATCAGTTCGCGACGAAGCGGTGACTTGTGCAACAAGGAGGGGAATGTAACCACGGGACGGATGTTGGCATACAGGCCCAATTTCTTGCGCATCAGCAATAAACCCTGCTCTGGACGAACCGTTGCCTTGGGATTGTTGTCGTACTTCGGATCGCCAATAGCGCCAAACAGCACGGCATCAGCTTGCATGCATATTTCATGAGTTGAGTCAGGGTAGGGAGCACCCAATTCATCGATGGCACAGGCACCGGTCAACGCAAATTCGTATTCCAGTTCATGGTTAAATTTGGAGGCAATCGCCTTGACTGCTTTCATGGCCTGGTCGATTATCTCAGGGCCGATCCCGTCACCGGGAAGAATGGCTAATTTTAATTTCATCTGTTATAATTGATATTTTTGATTTTTTGATTTTTTGATTTCACGGATTGAAATTGATTACACGGATTCTGCGCGGCAAATTCTTTGTGTATTTAACTGGATGAAAACTACTCTATAATTACATTCAATTTCTATCAATCTTCGCGACCTGAAACTTTAAACTTTAAACTTTAATCTGTTCCTTTTCGATCAGATTCAGCATTCGCATGGTAGCTTTGATGGCTGCAGCAGTCTGGTCAGAATCAAGTCCACGGGTTTTGAATTCACGTTTCAATTCCCAGGTAATGACCGTTTCAACCAATGCATCCGTTTGTCCTCCGGGAGGAATGGTGACTGAATAATCGATCAGTTTGGGGAATGGCCTGTTGAGTCCTTGATAAACTGACTGGACCGCATTCATGAAAGCATCGTATTGACCATCACCTGCTGCCGTTGCCTCATATTGATGGTCATTGATCATGAAACTTACCGTGGCCGTTGGTTTTAATCCCATGGCATGAGACAGGGAATAGTTCACCATTTTGATTTTGGATTCGATATTTTCTTCATTCAGAACATCTGCTACGATAAACGGAAGGTCCTGAATGGTCACTGTTTCTTTGCGGTCACCCAGTTCAATGATCCTATCTGTAACCAACTTCAAAGAAGCAGGGTCTAGTTCAATTCCCAAATCTTCCAGGTTGTTCTTGATATTCGCTTTTCCTGAAGTTTTTCCAAGGGCATATACCCGGGTGCGCCCGAATCGTTCAGGTAAAAGATCGTTGAAATATAAGTTGTTTTTGCTGTCGCCATCGGCATGAATTCCACTACACTGGGTAAATACAAATTCGCCAATCAGTGGTTTGTTGGTAGGAATGCGGATGCCTGAGAACGATTCAACCAAACGCGAGACCTTGTTGAGCATCGATTCGTTGACAGAGGTTTGCATTTTCAGGTGATCTTTCACCGTTGCAATCACACTCGATAGGGGAGCATTTCCAGCCCTTTCACCCAATCCGTTGACTGTGGTGTGCACACAACGGATTCCAGCCTTTATGGCATGAAACACATTGGCACAGGCCAGATCATAGTCGTTATGAGCATGGAAATCAAATCTTCCCTCGGGGAAAGTTTCGATGATTTCCTTGCAGTAATCATACGTTTCATCGGGATCAAGAATACCAAGGGTATCAGGTAACATGATCCGGTTGATATTCAGTTTGAGTAACTCGGCTATCATAAAATGCACGTAATCCCTGGAACTTCGCATTCCGTTTGACCAATCTTCCAAATAGACATTCACCTCGATGCCCAGTTCTTCGGCATAGTGAATCGATTTTTTGATGTCCTCGATGTGCTGTTCAGGAGTTTTGCGAAGTTGTTGGGTCACATGTTTATAGGAACCCTTACAAAGCAGGTTGAGTACCTTTCCCCCGGCGGCATTGATCCAGTCAAGAGAAATTTTCCCATCCACAAAACCCAGGATTTCAACTTTGCCGAGGTATCCTTTTTCTTTGGCCCATTCCATGACCCTTTTGGCAGCAGCAAATTCTCCTTCCGAGACCCTGGCTGAGGCAATTTCGATCCGGTCTACCTTCACATCTTCCAGCAGGATCCTTGCAACACTTAGTTTTTCCTTATCCGTGAACGATACTCCCGAGGTCTGTTCTCCATCCCTCAGGGTGGTATCCATGATACTAAGCACCTGATTTTTTACCTCCACTACTTTTCCTGTCATGGTCTTATTTTTTTTCGAATGCAGCAATCTCTTCTTTCATACCCACCAGATAATCGATATCATCAAGCCCGTGAGTCATGCAATGTTTCTTATAGGGATTGATTGTAAAACCGGCTGATTCACCCGATGATTTGATGGTAAATGTTTGATCCTGAAGGTTTACTTCAAACAATGAATTCGGATCTTTTTCGATCGATGAAAATATCTTCTCCAGGAATTCAGGCGATACTACTACCGGCAGGATTCCATTGTTGAGTGCATTTCCCTGGAAGATATCGGCAAAAAAGCTGGACACCACCACCCGAAAACCATAGTCATAAATGGCCCAGGCAGCATGTTCACGGCTTGAACCACTTCCAAAGTTTTTACCTCCAACCAGGATCTTGCCTGAATATTTTGCCTTGTTCAGGGGGAAATCAGTCACCGGTTGATTGTTTTTATCGTAGCGCCAGTCACGAAACAGGTTGTCTCCAAACCCTTTGCGTTCAATGGCTTTCAGAAAACGTGCCGGAATGATCTGGTCTGTATCAACATTTTCGATGGGCAGTGGGACTGCGGGTGATGTGATGGTTGTAAATTTATCGTATGCCATTTTTTGAATATTTGAGTATTAAAAATTCCATTGATGAGTGTTTCTCAATTGCAACGCTTGGGGATTATAGAAAATCACGTGGATCAGTAATCTTTCCTGTAACAGCGGCGGCGGCGGCAGTGATGGGGCTTGCAAGCAGTGTTCGTGCCCCAGGTCCCTGTCGGCCTTCAAAGTTGCGGTTGGAGGTGGAAACCGAATATTTTCCTTCGGGAATTTTATCATCGTTCATGGCCAGGCAGGCTGAACATCCAGGCTGACGCAATTCAAAACCGGCAGCTTCCAGAATCTCAACCAATCCCTCGGCGATGATTTGTTTTTCAACGGCACGCGAACCGGGAACAATCCAGGCAGTCACATTGGCTGCTTTCTGCTTACCTTTTACGAATGCGGCAAATGAACGGAAATCTTCAATCCTGCCATTGGTGCAACTTCCAACGAAAACATAGTCGATTTGTTTGCCAACCATTTTTTCGCCTTCGCTGTAACCCATGTATTTCAATGATTTTTCGTAAGTCAGTTTATCGTTTCCTGTCAGCTTATCACTGTATGGTACTTTGCCTGAAATTCCCATCCCCATTCCAGGATTGGTTCCAAAGGTGATCATCGGTTCAATGTCGGCGGCATCAAATTCATAGACGGTATCAAAAGTTGCTCCCGCATCTGATTTGAGCGATTTCCAATAAGTCAATGCCAGGTCCCAGGCTTCTCCTTTGGGAGCAAACTCGCGTCCTTTCACATAGTCAAAGGTCGTTTGATCGGGAGCAATCATTCCACCGCGGGCACCACATTCGATGCTCATGTTGCAAAGCGTCATGCGGCCTTCCATTGATAAACTTTCGATGGCCGATCCTGCAAACTCAATAAAGTGGCCCGTTCCACCGGAAGTCGAAATCTGTGAAATGAAATACAGCGCGATGTCTTTTGCTGTCACTCCTTTGTTCAGCTTTCCATTGACTGATATGAGCATTTTCTTTGGCTTGGGCTGCATGATGCATTGGCTGGCCAACACCATTTCCACCTCGCTTGTACCGATACCAAAGGCGATGGTCCCAAAAGCGCCGTGGGTGGAAGTATGACTGTCACCACAAACAATGGTCATTCCAGGTTGGGTGATTCCCATTTCGGGTCCTATAATGTGAACAACGCCATGTCCTTCACTTCCAAGACCATGATGTACGATGCCATGTTTTTCGCAATTGCTTTTCAGCATCTCAACCTGTTTGCGCGACAATTCATCTTTGATACTCAGGTGCTGATTGATGGTCGGCACGTTGTGGTCGGGAGTAGCGACCGTTTTCTCCGGCCGTAAAACTTTCAGTCCACGGGTTTCAAGTCCCAGAAAAGCAACCGGGCTGGTCACTTCGTGAATAAAATGCCGGTCTATGTATAAAACACATGGGCCGCCTTCCACTTGTTTCACTACATGCGCATCCCAAATTTTGTCGAATAAAGTCTTTGCTTCCATTATTTATATTTATAAAGATTGTACGGATTAAAACGGATTACACGGATTCGGATACTCTACCTATAAAGAGCAGTACAGCGTAATCTTTTTTATTCCTTATTTCTTGTTTCTTATTTCTTATTTCTCAAATCCTCAGATTCTCAATCTCCCAGCTATTCGCTTTTGACTCTCGCAGCACCGGGAATTTTATTGATGGCATCCAGGAATGCCTCGACCGATGCTGTAATAATATCAGTATTGGCACCAAATCCATGGTAAATGCCTTCTTCATGTTTCACCTGCATGTGAACTTTCCCCAGGTCGTCGCTGCCATGTGCAATGGCCTGAATCAGGAATTCTTCCAGTACAACTTTGCGGTGAATGATTTTTCTTACTGCTTTCAAGGCTGCATCAACCGGACCATTCCCTGAGGCAGTGGCATCCAGAATTTCCCCTGCAATATTCAGGCGGACATTGGCTATTGGTACCAGACCTTTTCCTGTTACCACCTGCAGAAAGTCCAGTTTTACACGTTTCTCCTTCTGTGTTACGTCACCTAAAAGCGCAGCTACATCATCGTCTTTGATGTCCTTTTTCTTATCGGCCAGCTTGAGGAACTGTTCGTATACTTCGTCCAGCTTTTCCTTGTCCAATTCGAAGCCCATAATTTCCAGGCGATGTCTCAAGGCGGCACGTCCGCTGCGGGCAGTCAGCACAATGCTTGATTCGTTGATACCTACATCGGCAGGATCCATGATTTCATAGTTCTCACGGTTTTTCAACACTCCATCCTGGTGAATTCCTGACGAATGTGCAAAAGCGTTGCGGCCTACAACTGCCTTGTTGGGCTGAACAGGCATGTTCATCAGGTTTGAAACCAAACGGCTTGTTTTATAAATGTTTTTGGTATTGATGTTGGTATCGATGTTCAACACGGCATAACGGCTTTTCAGGATCATCACCACTTCTTCCAGCGAAGTATTTCCGGCCCGTTCGCCAATCCCGTTGATGGTCACCTCAGCCTGACGGGCTCCGTTCATGATTCCTGCAATGGTATTGGCAGTGGCCATGCCCAAATCGTTGTGGCAATGAGTCGATAAAATGGCTTTGTGTACATTTGGCACGTTGTCGATCAGGTATTTGATCTTGGCGCCAAATTCATGAGGCATGGTATAGCCCGTTGTATCTGGTATGTTGACAACCGTTGCACCGGCTTTGATGACAGCCTCTACCACACGGGCCAGATATTCATTTTCGGTACGACCTGCATCTTCGGCATAAAACTCGACATCCTCCACATACCGTTTGGCATATTTGACCGCTGCGATGGCCCGTTCGATAATTTCATCCTGATTGGAATTCAGCTTGTAATGGATGTGGTAGAATGAAGTTCCAATGCCGGTATGAATACGACCTTTTTTAGCAAATTTGAGCGCCTCAGCAGCTACATCAATGTCTTTTTCAACTGCGCGGGTAAGGGCACAAATGGTGGGCCACGTAACCGCTTTTGATATTTCAACTACCGAATTGAAATCACCGGGACTTGAGATAGGGAAGCCGGCCTCGATCACATCAACCCCCAATTCTTCCAGGGCGCGCGCTACTTCAATCTTCTCCACGGTATTCAACTGACATCCCGGAACCTGCTCGCCATCGCGCAAAGTCGTGTCAAAAATGTACAATCTGTCGCTCATAACTATTTGTTTTAATTTCTTTGTTTCATTCGGGTTAAAAAAAAGGCCATCCCCTAGATTGAGAATGGCCTTTGTTAAGCTTTATAGTTTTACCCATACCATCCTCAATCGTGCATCCAAATTAGGAGAATACCGATAATGAGACCTAGAAGGGAAATGTTATTGAAACGTGTCATTTATTGATTAATTTGATGCAAATATGAAACATTATTTTTTAAAATGAAAACAAAACACACTTTTTTATTCGGATTGTTAATAAAAAGATAAGGTTGTCTTCTAAATTAAACAAGCAACCTTGCTTTTGTTACATGAAGAAGAACAGCGATCTTTCTTTATTGTTTATCAATAGTCAGATTTTTGTATATTTAATGCCAAAAATGCCAAAAATGCCAAAATGCCAATCCTCTTTTTTGCACTACGGCATTTTACCGGTAAAAGTAAATACCTTTGATCAAATATCACACGGTTTTCACTTCCAATTCTCCGCAGATAGTGCAGATAGCGCAGGCATACATTTTTTATAATTCACAACAAATTTGCCACCCATACAGTATCATCGGAAACCCTGTAAGTTTATTTTAAAACATTCGCAAATTCAAACTTACAAACCACCTTCTTTTTTACCCAAAGCCCCCAATCCCTTAAAACTTCACATCCGTATTCGCCTTTTTCAGGTTCAGCTCTTTTACCCAGATATTGCGGTAGAGTACTTCATGACCTTCAGCCTGCAATTTAATGCCACCGGGGGTATCCGTAATTCCCTTTCCACCATCGATTCCACCATCAATCCCCGAGTTGGGTCCACCCCATACCTGGCTGATGGATTTGTTGGTATGAACTTTTATACCATTGAAATACATGGTGACCATCGGATGTTCCAACAGTTTGCCATCTTTAAAGCGGGCAGCCCTGAAAACGATGTCATAAGCATTCCATTTTCCTGTTCCGTTGTATGCCGAATAAGGAGAAGCTTCTTCGTTGATCACAGCTGCCAGTCCATGAGGGGTTGAATCACCATCGAGAATTTGTATCTCATACCTGTTCTGAAGATAAACGCCGCTGTTACCACCTGTATGGGGAACCAGGAATTCAACATGCAGCCTGAAATCCTTAAACTTCTGCCTGGTGACAATATCTGCAGCGCCATATTTACCTCCCGCACCGGCAGGATCATTGCTGTTGACAACAGTACCCCCGTCAATAGGATCTTTTACAACCTGCCATTTGATGGGCATCTCAGCTGAAAATCGTGGACCTTCCCAGTATTCCCAGTTATTGTGAAGCATTTGAGCAGTCCCGTCAAAGTAAACAACCGCCCCTTTGGGACATTTAACTCCCACGCCCGTTTGTGCTGAGCTAGTAATTGAAATTGCCAATCCAATAATGACCAGCGATAGAGCATAAATAATTTTTGTACGTTTCATGTGCTTGGTTTATTTAGGTTAAAATCAAAGTTGATATTTCATGTAATACTTGCGTCCATTCAAATTTAGGGGTCTATACAAAATTTAAACCCTTAGCGAGCCGCGAAACGCCCTGGCAGCGTAATAAGAATCTGCCCCGTTGTGATAGGTGAAGACATGGTCGTAGCGACGATCACAAAACAGGGCGCCGCCATGTTTTCTAATCTCAGAGGGTGTTTTCACCCAGCTCGAAGTTTTCAGATCGAAATTTCCAAGTTCCTGCAACGCCCGGTATTGTTCTTCCGTTAAAAGTTCAATGCCCATTTCAGCTGTCATATCAATAACCGTATTTTCGGGTTTATGTTCTTTCCTTGATTCGAGTGCTTCACGGTCGTAACAAATACTTCTGCGGCCTTTGGGAGTTTCAGCAGAACAATCATAAAAAATGTATTCGCCCGTCTGTTTATCCTGACCAACAACATCGGGCTCACCGCCGGTTATTTCCATTTCATTGAGCGACCACAGTTTCTCCAGCGAGTTTCCATCCTCTAGCCTGGCCTGTACTTTAGCCCATTCAAGACCTTGATGGCGGTTCATGTTTTTCTCAAAACGCACTTTTAATGTGCCGATGATTTCTGTCCTTTGTCCTGGCGATAACTCTTTTTTATTTTCCATAGCGATAATCTGTTGTTTTGATTTGCGTACAATATCGTGCAATTGCTGATAGCTCCTATCTGGCTGAGTGCTTGATTAGTCTGCTTGCCAAATAGTATATATCATCAAATGTAAAGGACTTTTCTGGATTTTTCACATCAATCAAACTATTTATTTTATACCGAATATCCTGTGATACGGGTAAATAGAAGCTTCGCTGGTCTCATGATTTTGATTTGCTGCTTTTGGATTTTATGGTTGCAAAGCATCGTCATTTTTAGCTTTGCCCACCATGAGAGATTGATTCATTCGAAGAATTGCTTATTTGATGTGGGGAATATCCATGTCAATCAATGGATCATGGATTGGGGAAAAAGAAAAAAGTTATCAATTTACATTGACAACTTTCTGCTTTTGAATTCCCAAAGGATTCAAACCTTTTTAAACTGATTGGTATTCAGTTTGATAAGTCGGCTCGCTGGGATTCGAACCCAGGGCCCGCTGATTAAGAGTCACAAGAGATCATAGGCAAAGAATTTAGTTTTTAAATTCTTATTAAGGGCAGGCACTATACTTTCATCCAAGAAATTGTTTACGGCTATATATAATCATGAGTAGCAATTTTGATCTCTAAGACACATAGTACATCAAATTTATATAGAACAATATAAGACATTGTCCCTAAGAAAAAACTGAACTTTTAAACTTCACCAATTTTTCTTTTTGATTCTTTGATTTGTTGTAATTGTAACTTAGATCTTCTCTAAAAATAAATTTAAATTAATTCTCAATTCCCTTTATTACAATTATATTTGAAAGTTGTAAAACTATATTCCCTATGCTTCGCGGTAGAAAACTAAAATATATCCTAATTCTCTTTTTCCTACTTCAACTTACCCCTGGATTTTCCAGCAAAAAAATCAGAATTGGTTTTTCGCAATGCACTACTGCCGACAAGTGGAGGCAATCACAGATCAGGTTGATGGAAATTGAACTCGCCTTTTTCCCGAATATGGAACTGACGATTAAAGATGCGAAAGACAACAACGAAAAACAGATCAGGCAAATCCAAGAATTTCTGAAAGAAGGAATCGATTTGCTGATTGTTTCGCCCAATGAATCGGATCCCATCACTCCCATCGTGGAAAAGGTATTTAAAAGTGGAATTCCTGTAATCGTGATCGATCGCAAAGTGAATACCAAATTTTACACGGCATACATCGGTGGAAACAATTACCGCATCGGACAAGAAGCAGGAGCCTATGCAGCCAAACTACTCAAAGACAAGGGGAACATACTGGAGATTTCGGGCCTTAAAGGATCATCGCCAGCCATCGAAAGGCACAATGGGATGATGGATTTTCTAAAACATTATCCCGACATCCAAATTGTCAAATCAGTGTCCGGGGAATGGAATTGGGATAAGACCAGGGAGGTCATGCAGCAAATAGCGAGCTCGAATCTGGAGTTTGACCTGGTGTATGCGCACAATGATGTGATGGCCCTGGAAGCCTTCAATGTGTTGCATGAAAGGGGAACCAGCAATGGGAAATTCATTCTGGGAGTTGATGGCCTTGCGGGAGATGAAGGTGGTATTCAGTATGTTATTGACAAAAAACTGAATGCGACTTTTTTGTATCCCACAGGTGGAGAAACTGCCATCCAAATTGCGAATAAAATCATTACACATCAGGCTTTTGAAAAGGAAAATATTCTTCCCACGATGGTTATTGACTCAACCAACGCTCAAATATTAAAAGTCCAGACCAGTCAGGTTGAATTACTACATCAAAAAATTGAAAGGCAAAAATCTATTCTTGACATCCAGATCTCAAAAAATCAAACCCAACACCTGATTCTTATATTTTTAATTTCCTTGCTGGTGCTTATTGCCGCTTTGGTGATTTTAACATTTAAGGCATTCAGGAATAAAAAAATTGCCAATCAGATACTTGAAGCCAAGAACCATGAAATTGAAAAGCAGAATTTAGCCATCCTTGAACAACGGGACCAACTGGTGGAAGTTAGTCAGCAACTCGAGGAAGCCACTCAGGCAAAACTTCGTTTTTTCACCAATATCTCGCACGAATTCCGCACCCCGCTGACTTTAATCAAAGGTCCGCTGGAAAACCTGATGCAATCGGAGCAATACACAGCTGGGCAGCAAAATCAGTTTAAACTGATGCACCGGAATACGATCCGGTTATTGCGATTAGTGAACCAGTTAATGGATTTTAGGAAACTGGAAAATAAAAAGATGGAATTGTCAGCTTCTGAAAATGATTTGATCGCTTTCCTGCAGGAAACGAAAGCTTCTTTTGCATTGCTGGCCTCGGGCCGGAATATTGAATTGGAGATTTTAAGTCCTGAAAAGCAGTTTCCTGTTTGGTTTGATCGCGATAAGATGGACAAGGTATTGTTCAACATTCTTTCCAACGCTTTTAAATTTACTTCCGATGACGGGAAAATTACCATCCTGGCCCAGAAAGTGATTCCCATGGTACCGGGAATTTATGCAGAAGAAGTGCAGATCGAAATTAGGGATACCGGCATCGGCATGGCTGAAAAGCATTTGGACAAGATCTTCGACCGGTTTTATCAGGCCGGTAAATCCCATGCAGTGAAAGGAACAGGGCTTGGGCTCAACCTTTCGAAGGAATTTGTTGAAATGCACCGGGGGCGTATCAGTGTAAAAAGTGATGAAGGAAAAGGAACTTCCTTTTTCATTTACCTTCCATTGGGAAACGAGCATCTTCTGGCGGATGAAATGGTGATTGATGAAACGGAACTGGAACACAACCTGGACAACCAGATTTTAACCAGGGACCTGGCAACTGATGAGATTCCTTCAGCAACGATTGATTCAGACAAAGTCAAGCCGGTTATTCTGGTGGTTGAAGATGTGGCGGATGTCAGGGAATTCATCCGCATGAGTCTTGGAAGTCAGTATCAGGTAATTGAAGCCAAGAACGGTAAGGATGGGCTTGATAAGGCATTGGAAGAGGAGCCTGATTTGATTATCAGCGATGTCATGATGCCTGAAATGGATGGTCTGGAATTGACCCGGCATTTGAAAACAGACATGAAAACATGTCATATCCCGATTATTCTGCTTACCGCCAAGGCAGCGTTGGAGCATAAATTGGAAGGTCTGGAAGAGGGCGCTGATTCCTACATTCCAAAACCCTTTAACAGCCGTCACTTGCAAGTCAGGGTCAAAAAACTGCTTGAGTTACGAGCCAAAATCAGGGAACATTATAAGGAACAACTTGATTTTCAGGAAAAAGAAATTGACCTGAACCGGCTTGATAAAAAGTTCCTTTCGAAAATTATCCAGATTGTTGAGCAAAATAGTGGAAATGAAGACCTGAGCGTGGATGATCTTGGGCATAAACTGGGAATGTCGAGAGTTCACCTCTACCGCAAAATAAAAAAACTCACCGATATGTCAGTCAGTGAGTTTGTTACCTCGGTAAAACTGCGGAAGTCGCTTGAACTACTTCGCAACAGCGGGCAAACAATTGCCGAAATTGCCTATGAAGTGGGATTTTCATCGCCCTCTTATTTTACGCGCTGTTTTAAAGAGCAATTTAAAATGTCACCCAGTGATTATCAGAATCAAAAAAGAGAGCCGTAAAAAATACAGCTCTCTAATTTCTATGATCTTTTCCGGTAGACTGTTTATTTCCAGATTCGCTTTAAGCTATGAAATTCAGCTTTTTCCAATAACAAATCACCCCCTGTTGAGTATACTTTAAGTTTCGTAAACTTCTCTGTGGGAAATACGATATTGGTCATCACCAGCTTCCCACTATCCACAAACAGTTCTGTTGAAGCGACATCGACCAATATCCTCAATTGCAGATGTTCTCCTGCGATATAGGGCGCCTTGGCGATCCCTGCAAATTCTTTTGAGAAGGCGGAAGGACCAGCAGCCCTTCGATCCACAAACAATTGTTTTTGATTGACCGAATATCCGATAACTAATTTTTCCTGAAGATTGTTTTCCAGCACAATGCCCAGGGAATCTATGGAAGTGTTTTCGAGGTTAAAGTCAAAAATCAGTTCGCTTTGACTAAGGGTGATACTATCCAGAGCCATTTCTTTTTCCCCTGAAATATTCTGCGAAGCATGATAAACCGGATTATTTCCATCACGAAGGACTTCCAATTCCTTCACAGGATTGGAAACCAGCAGAAATCTGTTGTTCTGATTGATCAGCGACAATTCGCGCGGAACGGTGGTGGCACTGCGCCAAACGGTAGTGGGTACCACATTGGCATATTGCCAGTTGCTCATCCAACCAATGAAAAGCCTGCGGCCATCGGTTTCAGGAACATTCGACCAGGTCACCCCAGCGTAATTGTCTCGTCCCCAGTCCACCCATTTCTCATTGGGTTCATCAGGAGTAAACTTTTTGCCATCGAATTCACCTGTGAAATACTGGTTGGCAGAGCCACCATTTGGGCCGCCTGGATTGATATTGACCAACATCACCCATTTGGAATGATCGCTTCCTTGCACTTTAAGAGGAAACAAATCGGGACATTCCCACACACCGCCGTGAGCACCGATCCCTTTTCCGAATTCGCTTTCAAAAGTCCAACTGATTAAATTTGGCGACGAATAAAGATGCACCCTGTCCTTTACGGCCAGAATCATTACCCATTTGCCTGTTTCATTGTGCCAAAATACTTTGGGGTCGCGAAAATCATTAATTCCAGGGCTCTTGAGTACCGGATTTTTGGCATATTTGGTCCACGTGCGTCCTTTGTCAGTGCTAAAAGCCAGCGCTTGACTCTGCGGCGTTTTGCTTCCGCTTTTTTCAAGCACCACATTGTGGTAAGTATAAATAGCCACTAACGGAGGGTTTTCGGCAGTGCCCAGGCCTGATGTGTTTTTGAGGTCAGCAACAGCACTTCCAGAGAAAATCCATCCGAGTGTATCGGGGTATATGGCAACGGGCATATGCTGCCAATGAACCAAATCTTTGCTGATGGCATGTCCCCAGTGCATTGGCCCCCAAATGGTACTATCCGGATAATACTGATAAAACAGGTGGTATTCACCTTCATAATAAACCATTCCATTCGGATCGTTCATCCAATGAGCCTCGGGCGAGAAATGGAATTGAGGCCGGTATTGTTCTCTGTAATTATTTACTGGAGAAGTGTTTGTGTTTTTTTTATTTCCTGAATTTGCAGAGCATCCGATAAACAGTGGGATTAACAGAATAATCAGGGTTTTGAAATAGTTTGCATGCATTTCGTTACTTACTTAATGGATATTTTTGAACCAGCAGTATTTCCCTCTTTATCTGTTTGCTTAAGAATATAAATTCCTTTCGACATAGTTGAATAAGGAACTTTCTGACTATTATTTAATGTTTTTAATAGTGTACCAGTCATTGTAAAGATTTCAGTTTTGACAATTTCTTTTGTCGTCAATGTATTTGAAAGTCCGGTAGTTTGGCCAGAGGCAACGACATCATCCCAGAAACAACGACTTTGTTCTCCTACAATAGTTGACAAATTATAGTCGATAAAAGGAGCAATAAGGAGTTCGTTGATATTTCCCATTCCGACAGGAATTGCAAATACTAATTTTTGCCAGGCACCGGGTGTCGTGTAATTAGCTGAAACAAATTGATTTGGGCCACCATCATGTAATTCTAAACGTACTGTGCCTGTTACATTTTTATAAACCAGAACAGAAATAGTTTTATATACATTGACATCTATATTTAAACCACTAAGTCCACCTCCGGACCATGCATCACTGTTCGTGCTTATCCAAATTGTCATTGCTTTTGTAGAAGGGTTTCCTTCTTTAGGAAACCAGTCCACGTATTCAACACCTGTAGAACCTGCCTGCCACCAGTTTATGCCGATGTCTTCACCATTACTGATAACCATATTTTGTGCCCTCAAAGCGAAAAATGCAACACAAAATAACGAGAGTAAAATTGTCTTTTTCATAAAATTGATTTTTAAATTGTTATCGAATTGAAAGTAATTGTTTGAATTTATTTCAAGGAATTTTATTAATTGTAAAGTTTGATATTTTAATTGTTCCGTTGTCGGAAAATATCGTCCATGGATTTTGATCCATTTTGTAAATCCGATTAGTAAACGCAACATTATCATTTACATATAATACACAAATTGATTTTTCAATGATTATTTTTATATTAAATATTTTGTCTTCAGGAATTATTAATGGAGTAGAGTTCAACTCCTTACTGTAAGATCCTGTAACATAGCTAGATTCTTTGTTCAAAAAAAGCGTTGGAACTAACAAGCGGTTTGTCGATGTCAAATCAAAAGCAACGGAGTAAATCTCAGACATGCTGCCGCCAGCTCCAAATGAAAATCCAAAACTATTGGATTGGTTTGCATCAATTTTCAAAGAGATCTTTACAGGAGTTGTGTTACGGTTAAACATTGCATAGCTTCTGCCTGATATTGAAGTAATGTTGTAATTTCCATCAACACCTGTAGCATTTCCGCTTGATTTTATTTTGGCATAATTGATTGATTTACTGAATTTTTTATCAATAGCATCAGGAATTGAAGGATACAAACGACCATCGGTTTGTTGTACCAGCTTATGTGTTACTAAAGTGCCAGCCCAGTCCAGTTCATTATTACTGTTCACTTCTTGACCGGTTGAACACCAACCTGAAATATAACGGGTATTTCCGCTTGTTGCAGTTTTTGCTGCATAAAGAAATAAGCCATCGAAGGTTTCGTGATGTCCGGTAGCATCTCCGCAAGTTTTCCATGGTCCGTCGGGACTATCAGCTACGCGATAGAATGTCTTACGTTGTTGATCTCTATTGATGCGTGAGAATACTAGATACCATTTATTACCCATTTTGAAAATATCCGGGCATTCCAAAATTTGAGCATCCGAATCAAAATCAGTAAGGGGTGCAATCAATGTCCAGTTTGACAAATCAGGTGATGAATAACGGATTATTACTCCTTTTCCAACTTTAATAGATGTAACTAACAAAACATAACATGAACGGGTAGAGTCATAGTACACGCATGGGTCTCTGAAATTATTTTTATCGTATCCATCGGGAGCCTGAAATGTTGCAGTTGGAACTTTTGTAAATGTCCGCATATCTGTTGAAGTTGCCAACATTACTTTTTCAGCCGGATACAGACTTCCATTGTGTCCGGTATAAAATCCATATAATTTTCCACTTGCATCTTTTATAAAGCTTCCTGTTCCCAAAAGCGTTTCCTGTGAACCTGCGGTTCCGCATGGAATAGCTTCGGTAAAACTTAGAAAACTTCCATAATCCACTGTTTTAGTACAATAAATCGGATGGTCCGTTGGAGCTCCATTTCTCCAGTCCTGAAGAAAGAACATATAAAAAGTTTTATCTGACTCATTGTAATAGGGCATTGGATCGCCCACATAACCACTTTGTGGTTTGTAAAGCGTAGCATAGCCGCCCGTTTCCTGAATCGTCCTAATTGTTGTTGTAGTGTCTATTTCGGATGTTTCCGGAGGAATCGGAGGATTTACCCCATTACAACCGATGCAGGATATAAACACGAATGCAATGAAATTTAAAAATAATTTTCTTTTCATAATATGTTGTATTATTGTACGCGGTGCAACATTACACCGCGTACTTTTTGAAATTATTGTTTCGGATATACCTTCAAATTATCCCAATACATCATTTGGTCTGCAAAATTCGGATCGGTACTAGTATCAGCATCATATATTGCCACCAGAATATTGTTGATAAGAGCCGTTCGACTTGCTGGGATCACGAAAGTAAGTTCTTGCCATTCTCCGAGATGGGCTGCAGAATAAGAAGTCGCCACAAAGTCTTTATTCAATTCACCATCAGTTTGTAATTCCAAATGCACAATTCCAGGATAGTTTTTCAGTACCATCATTGTGAACTTATTGTAAACTGCCGGATCAATATTGACTTTATAATTATGCCACAAAGCACCTCCTGACCATGCCCTGCCACCATCATCGGTTCCAGCTTTTCGTCGCATAATTGAAACACAGGTCGGAGTTGAATTGATTCCATCTGTTTTCGGATTAATTGTACCATTATTTATAGTACTGGCTATTGGATCCCAAGTCGGAGCTACATCTTCACCATTGTATAAAACCAATATAGGTTTTGGTTTTTCTCCTGCAATTATTGTAACAACATAGGTAAAAGTTGAACCTAAATAATTCAGTGTATAGGTTACCGGATTAATAAAATTAACTGCACTGCCTAAAGCCGGACTAATTGTCGCACCGCCCGTATATTCAACAACAGGATACAATGCTGTCAAGTCAGTTCCAACAGGAAGATATAGGCTAACCTTTTTGTTGACATCGTCAATATCGCCCTGTACCGAACCAATTTTAAAACTGGTAATCATTGCTCTTGCTACATCTACAGAAACAGTATATTTCTGATACAAATCGTTGCTCGTTACCGTGTAAGTAACTTTCGTCAGATTACCCTGCGAGTCTGCAAAGTCAACAGCCGTTCCACTGTTTGGTGTTACAATAGCTCCATCTGCCACGGTAATAACTGGTGAAAGAGCTTTTAGACTTGAGCCTGATGGTAAAATAACTGAAATAGTAGAATTCTCAGCATTAATTGTTCCTTGCACTCCATTTATACTGAAAGTATGAATAGCTGTATCGCCTGTTGTATCTAATATGCTCTGTATTTCATTATCACAAGATGAAAAAGTAATAACAATGCAAAGTACGAACAGGATATTATATATTATTTTTTTCATATTTCAATTGTTTTAAAATCCATAATTCTGATGATAAATTCCTTTACTGAAATTAATTTGCTGAATGGGAACTGGCACGAATTCATTTTTATTTTTTGTGAATTGTGCTCCTTGGAAGAAAGTATGTTTTAATTCTTCTTTCCGGTAATAGTTATTTATAACTGCATCGGTTACTCCCCACCGTGTCAAATCAAAGAAACGACTACCTTCCATTGCAAATTCCAATCTACGCTCCCACCGCAAAGCTTTTCTTGCAAAATCCTGATTCCATATACAGTTTACCCCATTTTGATAAAGTTGGACATCGAGATTCGATGCAAAACCAATTAAATTTGTACTTGCTTTCGCACGATTACGTATCTGATTAATAAGTGGTAATGCATCATTATAACTTCCTGTTTCAATCAAAGCCTCAGCACGCATCAAAATTACATCTGCATAGCGAATTACGATTTGATTCTTAGAATTAGCATACCACGGACCTGTTTTTACGTAATATCTACTTGTCGGGTCAACATTTTCCTTTAACGAAGAGAAATACCCATACATTCCCGGATTACGGGACTGATTTTGCAGATAGTTTACAGTCGTATATTTGTATGGTTTGCCTGGTATAGCTACTGTGTGAAATAAACGCGGATCAACTTTGTCAGATTTTTCATTATAATCAGCATCAGCAAACGTATCAAACATTGGTAATCCGTTCTTTGTCTTGAAGGCATCTACCAGATTTTGACTCGGTTTGTTGAAATCTCCACCTGGTGTCGGAGTTGTGAGTGCATTTCCCATATTCAAACGTCCGAAAGTGGTTCCATCATCGTGTGAATATTGTACGGCAAACATGGACTCAGGTCCATTTTCAAAACTTCCCGGAAGAAAATTATTTGCAAAATCGTTTTCCAGTCGATAATTTGAAGTCATCACATAAGCGGTCAGATCAAGCACTTTTTGCAAGTCTGATTGATCAACAGAAACTACATTATGCATATCATCCTGACGATAAGCCTTGTATAAATATACTTTAGCCAGATAAGCTGCAGCAGCATATTTATTGGCACGTCCAATCTCGGTTTGGCTCTCAGGCAAATTATTGTATGCATATTGGAAATCATCTGCAATTTTTTGCCATAACTCATCGTTTGTCAAAGCCACATTCGAAACATTGGCTATGTCTTCCGGCGATTTGGTTTCATCAATGAATGGAACCATTTTGAAGATGATCTTCTGAATAAAATGCATGTGACCACGAAGGAAACGCATTTCGGCAATGCGGACTTTCTTGTTTGACATCTCACTATCACTGATTTTATTAAGTAGCTGCAATGCAAAGTTAGCGCGCGAAATTGCTACGTAATTATTGTACCAAAAACCATCGGTATACCATGTTTCGTTGCCTATGGAAGGAGATGAAATCTCAAGAAAGTGAAGAAAATCACCATCATTTTGATCGTTTCCTCCTTTGTAAGCATCGTCCGAACGAACATTCCCATAATTCCACAAACTCAACGGTCTGTTTATCTCATCGTTACCTATAGCTGCATAGGCCGATATCACTTCGTTTTCTATTTGTTTAACTCCGGTTAGATTATCTTCGGTAAGGTTTCCATATGATGGAATTACCAAAGCATCTTTACATGAATTCATTGCGAAAATTGCAATCAGAGTTAAAACTGTTATTTTGAATTTTTTCATACTGTTTCTTTTTTATAATGAAAAATTAAAACGCCACATTTAAACCTAGGGTGAATGTAGTGGAAATAGGATAAGCTAAGTTTGGATTTTCAGGATCTAATCCTGTAAACTTGCTACTTTTCAATGTCATCAGGTTTTGTCCGCTCACATACAGATGCACTTTGTCTAATTTGAGTTTGTTGATCAACTTTGATGACAATGAATAACCCAATTGCAGATTACGCAATTTTAAATATGCACCCGGTTCGATGTAATACGAGGAGAATCTTTTTTCGTTATTCAAATCGCTGAATGATAGTGCAGGTATATTAGAAGAAGTATTGGTCGGTGTCCATGCATTCACAAGACGCATGCTTTTGTTTGATCCTAATTCATTAACTGCCCAGAAATCGGTAAATTGCTTTACTGTATTGTTTACCTCGTTTCCTGATACGCCTTGGAAAAATGCGGTAAGATCAAAGCCTTTATAATCGAGTACAATATTAAATCCATACTGAAAATCGGGATTTGGACTTCCTAACCATGTTCTGTCTTTTTCATCTATAACACCATCACCGCTAATGTCTTTGTAACGGATTCTACCCAATCCTTTTCCGGTTTGAGTCGCTGAGTTATCCACTTCACTTTGTGTTTGGAACAATCCTTCGGCTACGTAACCATAATAAGAACCAATTGGTTTTCCCAGAATATTGTCTGTTGTACCATTCCCACCATAATTATTTACTACACTTTCGGGCAATTTAGTGATTTTATTCCGGTAGCCCGAAATATTGGCTGTCAAATCATAACCTAAACCAAATGTAGTTTTTCCGCGGTATCCAACTGTGAATTCCAATCCTTTATTTTCCATCGAAGCACCGTTAACCCAGTGATTTCCACCTTCGCCAATTGCAGCCAGATAAGGAGGGTTTACCAGAATATTATCTGTTTGCTTAAAGTACCATTCCAAACTTCCATACAAACTCTGGTTAAACAATCCGAAATCAAGTCCAACGTTGGTTTGAGTGGTTGTTTCCCATTTTATTTTGTCGTTTGCTCGTTGTGTTATCATATATCCCGAAGGCAATATGCCCGAACCTGCACCATTAATATCATAAGCACTTCCGGTATTAACTCCGGCACCAGTAGAACCAATATAATTGGCAATGATTATAGAACGATTAGCATAATTGTCTATTTCCTGGTTACCTGTTTGACCCCAACCTACACGGAGTTTCAAATCAGATATGGTACTTTTTAGATTTTCCATAAATTTTTCCTGACTGATACGCCAACCTGCCGAAAATGCCGGGAAAGTTGCATAACGATTGTCAATACCGAAACGGGAAGAACCATCGTTTCTGAGAGTTACAGAAAGCAGATATTTGTCATCATAAGCATAATCAATTTTACCGAAAAGTGAACTTAGTGAATAACCCGTTGCTCCACCGGTTGAATACATTTCACCAACACCTGATGATGGCCACATATAATTTGGATCCTGAAGTTCGTAAGTTCTTCTTTCAGTTGAAAAATTTATATCTTTCTGATTTATAAATTCAGTACCGGCAAGTAAGTTGAACTGACTCTTATCTATTTTGAAATCGTAGGTTGCCGTGTTAGTCCACGACCATTTCATTGAATGACTTTGAATTAGTTTGGCTGAAGTGAGGTCTGACCCCAATCTTCCCGTAAAACTGTAGGTCAATGCACGTTGATAATAGTTTCCGTAATCAACGCCAAAACTACTTCTTACATGAAGATCTTTAATTGGCTGAATATCAATATATGTATTGCCAAAAGTTCGCCAATAACTGTACGAATTATCTTTGTTGGCATCCAATATTCGGGCTGGATTATCCCTATCGCGCATACCGGAGGTAACACTACCCCAATCACCATTGGTTTTCTTAACAGGCATAATTGGAAGTGATAAAATTGCCAGTTGAAGAACGCCATCCGGAGCCTTTAGCTCACCGGTATTGTTTATTGTGAAGTTTTCACCAACTGTAATCAAATCACCCAGTAACTTGTATGAATTATTCATTCGAGCTGAAAATCGGTTGAAGTAGGTGTCTTTAATTGTTCCCTGATTGTTATAATAACCAAGGGAAAGAAAACTGGTGGATTTGTCGGTACCGCTGCTTACTGACAGATTATAGGATTGAGCTACTCCAGGTCGGGTTATTTCTCCAAACCAGTCAGTATTGGCGGACAACATGGTATTGGTTCCGTCTCTGGCATCGATATATTTTGGGACTTTAATTCCATTTAGTACCGGATTGCCATTTGTATCATAGCTATAATCATACATGTACCCAATCTGATTTGTATTCGGATCTACTCCACTGTTACTCATTGCCTGCCACTGAACCTGACCAAATTGTTTTGTATTGAGCATATCAATAACTTTTCCATATTTTGATGTGCTTAAATAGGTGTCGAAATTTATTTTCGTTTTTCCCGATTTTCCTTTTTTAGTGGTAATAATAATAACACCATTACCGGCACGCGAACCATATATACTGGCTGAAGAAGCATCTCTCAATACCTGAATGCTTTCAATATCTGATGAATTTAATTCGTGCATTCCACTTTTGGTTGGTACCCCATCAATAACGTAAAGTGGATCATTGTTGTTAAGTGTGCCAATACCGCGAATTCGAACGGTAGTTCCAGAGCCGCTTGGCGAACCATCTGAAGTAATATCCACTCCGGCAGCTCGCCCTTGTAAGGCCAGCATTGGATTATTTGTGGCAGTCTTTTTGAGTTCATTTACATCTACTACTGTAACTGCACCAGTCAGATCGGCTTTCTTTTGAGTTGAATAACCTGTTACAATCATCTCATCCAAGCCAACAGTTTCTTCTTTCAGTTCAACATTAATGATTCCTCCCTTTCCGACAACTATTTCCTGCGTCTTCATTCCTACAAAACTGAAACTCAAAATTGCATCTTTAACTATTGAAATAGTATATGCCCCATTTTTATTAGTAACTGTTCCATTTCCAGTTCCTTTTTGCACAACCGATACTCCAGGTATACCAATACCAATTTTATCCGTTACATTACCAGAAATTGTTAATTGCTGAGCAATGGCATCAATCGAAAACAAACACACCAGGATCAGAAAGATTCCCCTGGCCATTTTTTTCAAATTAATAATGTTCTTCATCATAGTCTTGTTACTTAGAGATTAATATTTGTTCGATTTCATTCATATTGTATTCAGGAGTTGCTCCTGACTTACTCGCCACAAAAGCACCAGTTGCACAGGCAAATTCCAATGCTTTGTCGTTGGTTTTCCCTTCAAAAAGAGCTGCAACGAAACCGGCTAAAAATGCATCTCCTGCACCAACGGTATCAACTGCATCTACTGTAAATCCAGAATGTTCAAAAAACTCTCCATCGGAATATAGCAATGCACCTTTATCTCCTTTGGTTACACAAACCATTTTTGAATTAAACTCCTCGGCAAACCACTTTACAAGGCTTTTTTCATCTTGTTTGTCCTTGTTGTACCATTGTCCGATAACGCACAATTCCTCATCGTTCAACTTTACGATGTCCGATTTCCGGATAAGCTTCTCTACAATTTCCCTTGTGTCAAAAGGTTGACGCAAGTTAACATCGATGAGTTTTACAGCATCGGTTTCAAGCAGGCTCAGGATCGTTTCCTTGGTTTTAGAACTACGTGAAGCCAGGGTTCCAAAGATATACAAACCGGATTCTTTTGCTTTCTTCACAAGCGAATCGGTTAAAATCAGATTATCCCAGGCCACCGGTTCGCAGATTTCGTAAGTAGCATTGTTGTTTTCGTCCAAATGAACAAGTACTTCGCTGGTTGGAAGTGTCTCATCAATCTGAATCAAATCAGTTTCCAAACCTGTATCTTCGAGGAATGTAATAAGTTTTCTGCCTTGTTCGTCGTTCCCGACCTTACTGGCAATGGCAACATTCTGTCCGATCCGGTTTAGGTGCAAAGCCACATTCATGGGCGCTCCTCCAGGTTTTGCTCCTGAAGGGAGATTGTCCCAAAGGATTTCCCCTATACACAGAATTTGATTGTTTTTTATTTTCATTGTATAGTTATTTTTATTGCTTTATTTCGCTGATTATTCATTTCAACCTGTATTTCTTCCAAGGATTTACCTTTTGTTTCAGGCAAAATTTTCCAAGCAAAGAAGAAGTGAAGTACCATCATTACCGCAAAAAAGGCAAACGACGGGCCTCCGCCAATTGAAGGCATGTTGGCAAAAACAGGGAATGACCAGCTGATGGCGGCTGCCATAATCCAATGTGTAAAACTGCCCAGCGCCTGACCTTTGGCGCGTAATTTATTCGGAAAGATTTCGGAGATAACCACCCAAAGTACCGCTCCTTGCGAAAAAGCGAAGAAGGCGATGAATCCCATTAGGTAGATCATCACCCCATAACCGCCCAACTCGGTGAAATTATTGGTAAAGAATGCTTTCGACAACATTCCCAGAAAAAACACCATACCTACAGAACCCGCCATCAGGAGATTGCGACGTCCGTAACGGTCGATTAAAAACAGGGCTAAAATGGTGAAAAGCAAATTGGTCAGTCCAATTGAAATGGACTGAAGCAGGGAAGCATTTTGACCCATGCCCGTCATTTCGAAAATGCGCGGAGCGTAATAAATAATGGCATTGATACCAGCAAGCTGGTTAAAGGCCGCAATCAGAATGGCGATCATTACCGGGAAGCGGTTTTCTTTGCTGAACAAATTATAATGTCCGACTTTTTCCTGGTTCTGAATAGAGTCAGTAATGAGTTTCACTTCACCTTCAGGATTTGCCGCGCCAATGCGGGTAAAAATGCGAATTGCTTCCTCCTTGCGGTTGTTCATGGCCATCCAGCGCGGACTTTCCGGCATACCGAAAAGCAACACAAAAAATGAAAAGGCGGGAATAGCTTCAACACCAATCATCCAACGCCACGATGCAGTTTCAATGGCCCCTGAAATCATGTAATTGATTACATAGGCCAGAAATATCGCGGTGACAACATTAAACTGATTCAGTATGACCAGTCGGCCACGTTGGGCAGCTGGCGATATTTCGGCAATAAACATGGGTGTAACTACCGAGATGCAGCCCAGTAATATTCCGGTAAGAAACCTAAAAAAGAGGAACACGCCCCATACAGGAGCAAGGGCACTACCAAGCGTGGAAACGGCAAACAATCCGGAAAGGAAAATGAGCGATTTACGACGGCCAAACTGATCAACCGGCTTACCGATAATAATGGTGCCGATAATGGTACCAATTAATGCAATCGCTACCGTAAAACCAAGGGAGAACTTGCTAAGATGGAAAACCTGTTCCAATTGAGAAGTAGTACCGGAGATCATTGCAATATCGTAGCCGAACAGGAAACCGCCCAGAGCGATAATCATTGCTACAGTGCTTACATTTTGTGTTTTCATAAGTCGTTAAAATAGATTTTTTGTATTCCCAAAACTACCAACGACTTCTAAAAGCAACTATTCGCAATGATACAAAGATGGTCAACTATGTTACATTCTGAGGCCCCAATTACCAGCTTATGAAGAAATGTTACATGAATTGCAGGTATGTAACATTTAGGCTGGTCCAGGACTTTATTTCCTTTGTTTTACGAATGTTGTACGAATTTCAAATTCAAGGTAAATATAACGCAGGATGTCAATTAATTAGTTTTAATTTTATGACCCACCATGGATCTGAATAAGCAGAGAGGATATCCGATAGAAGAGGCTCTTCAAATGCAGATGGTCACATTGATAGATTATGAGAAATATAAGGATACCCGGCCTAAAGGGTAGGACATTGTCAATGGGTTCACTTATTAAGGTCCTTTTTAAAAATGCTCGTCTGTTGGATAACGGCAACTATTCCAAAGAAGAGTTCACCGCATTCAAAAATAAGCAAGCGAAAAAATGATAGGAGCAATAATTGGAGATATTGTCGGATCGAGATTTGAATTCAACAACTACAGAGGAACTGACTTTGAATTATTTCACAACGAAAGCCGCTTTACAGACGATACCGTTTGTACGATGGCAGTAATAGACTGGATAGTCAATGTCAATGAGTGGGGACCAGGAGCTAGTGCTAAGTTTGCCCTTGTGCTTAAGTCTTGGTGCAAGCGTTATCCCATGGGTGATTATGGCACAATGTTCCGAAAGTGGATCGAAAACCCAATCCCATATAATAGTTTTGGTAATGGGGCAGCGATGAGAGTTTCTCCTGTTGCGGATTACTTCGCCTCCATCGAAGATTTGTTGCTGGGTGTTGACGTTATCACCTCCGTATCCCACAATCACCCAGAAGGGCTAAAAGGGGCCAAGGCAACAGCAATGGCTATCTGGCATGCCCGGCATGGATCAGGAAAGAAGGAAATCCGCCAAATGGTGGAAGAGCAGTTTAATTATGGCCTGAACTTTACCTGCGATCAGATCAGAAAAACCAACCATTTCAATGAAACTTGTCAGGTGACCGTTCCTCAGGCAATGGTCGCCTTCCTTGAAAGTGATGATTTTGAATCTGCTATCCGGCTAGCTGTGTCAATTGGTGGGGATAGCGATACCATTGCTGTCATTACTGGATCGGTTGCCGAGCCTTACTATGGTGTTCCAGAATGGATGAAGGAGGCAGCGATAGAGCGGCTCCCTCCTGAAATGCGCGAATTAGTTGTTGAATTTTATAAAAAGGTGAACCAATAAAAAAAGTGGACTGCGTGAAACACCTTGATTCAAAAATGGCGTGGGAATTGGAAATGAGCGCGTTGGTGTATCAAATCGTGTATCAAATGAAAAGAGCTACAAGGAATAAACCTTGTAACTCTTTGATTGATAAGTCGGCTCGCTGGGATTCGAACCCAGGGCCCGCTGATTAAGAGTCAGCTGCTCTACCAACTGAGCTACGAGCCGAATCGGCGACAAAAGTAACAGTTTGTTTGGCATATTCAAACAATAGCCACCAGTATTTGTAAGATAAATTGCCTAAAGTTGAAAGAAATCTGAAAATCACAGCCTGGAAGCGTAAGCTTTTCTTTGTATAGCCTTCAATCTTAGTTCATTTATGTATCTTTCGCATATCTTTGTTATTCTTATAAGAAACATGGAAATTATAAATTATATCCCCGAAGGATTCATTAAATTTATTTTGGTGCTGACCTTTTCCTTGCTGATCGGTTTGGAGCAGAGGCGCCACCACATTGGAGAAAGCGAAGATCTCCTTTTTGGCACTGACCGTACCTTTACCTTTATCGGTTTACTGGCCTATGTATTGTTCATCGCCGATCCGCTTACCTTTATTCCTTTTCTTGTCGGATTTGTATTGATTGGCCTTTTGCTGGGGATTCAGTATTTCCATAAAATTGATAAGTTAGGGAAATATGGTTTAACCAGTATCATCCTGGCTTTGCTCACCTATTGCATTCCGATCATGGTTTTCACTCAACCCATTTGGCTCGTGCTTTCGTTTATTGTTGCCCTGATGTTGATCACCGAACTGAAAAGTCATTTTATTACTTTAACAAAGAAGATTTCTGAAGAAGAATATATTACCCTGGCCACTTTTATTACCCTTGCCGGCGTTATTCTTCCCTTGCTTCCCAATCAAATTATCTCGGAACAAATTCCCGTTTCGCCTTACCAGCTGTGGTTGGCCATTGTTGTTGTTTCAGGCATCTCTTATATTGGTTATCTGCTCAAAAAATTCGTTTTCCCCCATTCCGGGATCATACTCACGGGCTTGCTGGGAGGAATATACAGTAGTACCGCCACCACTGTAATTCTCGCCCGTAAAGAGAAGCAAGGGGTGGCAGGAACGCAAACCGTTGCAGCCATTATGATTGCCAATGGAATGATGTATCTGCGCATACTTTTCCTGGCCTTTCTGTTCAACCAGTCAGTTGCCCTCCAGTTGGCAATTCCTTTTATTATTTTATTCTTCATTACTTTTATTCTCTCAAAACTTGGTATTGGGGTAAAAAAGCGAGAGACTAAAAATACGGATGATGCACCCGAAATCAATGGGGCATCCAATAAAAACCCTTTGGAATTCAAGACGGCCGCTATCTTTGGCGTATTATTTGTAGTATTTGCCGTCCTGACCGAAGTGGTGATGAGAAGGTATGGCAGTTCAGGGGTTACCACCCTTGCCTTCATGGTGGGGGTTACTGACATTGACCCGTTCCTGCTGAACCTGCTGCAACAGAATTCGGGAATGGAAAAGATGACCATTGTGTTGGCCATTTTGAATGCCACCAACAGCAATAACTTGTTGAAAATGATTTATGCAATTACTTTGGGGAGTCCTGCTATACGGAAAAGTTTAATTGTAAATTTTTTAATCCTAATCGCATCTGGATTGTTATTATCAATCATCATTTATATACTTTAGCATTTTGATTTGAAAACATAGTTTAAAACTTTTAAATACAATATACAATGAATCGCATATTAATCAAAAGTATCATTCCATATATTCTGCTGGCCGGAATTCTATTTTCAGCCTGCAAGAAAGAGGAGCAACCCATCGCTCCGGTAATCATACCACAGGCCAGCGTGGTGAATCTA
Source organism: Prolixibacteraceae bacterium (assembly GCA_036504555.1). GTDB lineage: Bacteria > Bacteroidota > Bacteroidia > Bacteroidales > Prolixibacteraceae > Aquipluma. Next base: position 28,253 of record DASXUZ010000308.1, read on the forward strand.
TTTGTTTGGAACGGGTTGCACGATTATTATTTGTGGAACAGCCAGGTTCCCGGATTGGCAAACACCAAATATGAGAAAACCGATAGCCTGAATGCCTTCCTGAATAAATATTCAGACCCTGAAAAATTGTTTAATAGTTTATTATACAAACGGGATACTGTTGACAAATGGTCATTTATCGTCGATGACTCCAAACAGATCGATGATTGGATCTCCGGAATCTCTGAAACCATCGGGTATACTGTCGTACCGGTCAGGATTGGGAACTCACAGGATCTTTTCGGACTTGTACTCTATGTTTTTAAAGGTTCTCCGGCTGAAAAGGCAGGCATCAAACGTGGGGATGTATTTCTTAAAGTCAATGACCAGCAAATTAATGTATCAAACTACCAGACTTTATTGTATAATACAATTACTTCCAAATTGTCATTTGCAACTCTTTCCAACCACCAGGTGGTTCCCAGCGACCGGACTGCCACCGTGACGGCTATTCAAATGCAGGAAAATCCAATCAACAAGGATACCGTCTTTACAGTTAACAACCAGAAAGTCGGTTACCTGGTATACAATGGATTCAATTCAGATTTTGATCTTCAGTTAAACGATGTGATCCAAAAATTCAAGGATGCCAATATTAACCAGATGATTCTTGACTTACGCTACAATGGGGGCGGTTCGGTCCAATCGAGCATTTACCTGGCAAGTATGCTGTACGGGACGGATAAGACAAAATTGTTCGCCAAAGCCCAGTACAATGAAGGAGTCCAGCAATACCTGGTGGATGCCTATGGTTTACAATCGCTCAACGATAATTTTACAAATACCATTGAAGCAACCACTACACATGCAGCAACGGCTATCAATACGCTCAACCTGCAGAAAATCTACATCATCGTGTCAGACAATACTGCTTCAGCCAGCGAACTGTTAATCAATGGGCTGAAACCATACATGAATGTGAAGGTGGTGGGCGTCAATACCACTGGAAAATATGTGGGTTCGATCTCTTTAAAGGATGAAAATGAAAACGGGGTTGTAAATCCGAATAACAAATGGGCCATGCAACCCATTGTTGTAAAATATGCCAACTCCCTTGGGGTATCTGATTTTGTTAATGGTCTCACTCCCGATATCAGGGCTGAAGAAGATATTGCCAACCTGCTGCCTTTTGGTGATCCGAATGAAACATTGCTCAGTGTGGTTTTAAATGATATCAAAGGCTTGTCACCTATCAGCATGACTTTAAAATCGGCTGAGATGGGATTGAAAAAAGTAGCTGATCCCCATGCCAATAATCGTTTTGCCAAAGACATGTATATCAATCCTGACAAGTTCAAGGGCTTGACAAAAGGTCTTCAATAAGGAAAGGATGCTTTGCAGGACTTAACAATGGTCAGCTTTTGCTGATCCATTGATCAGGAAGGGGTGATAGGAATACTATCATCCCTTCTGTGTTTTCAATCTCATTCATTAGCAATTGAATGTATGGGGCCGTTCAATTGGATTGGTTATATCTCTACCAATGGAGCTGACCGATTGGTCAAACCCCCGCTAAATTTCAAATCCTTTATTATCTGAAATGCTGAACTTGTGTTCACTATTTGCTGGATTGAGCCCCTGTTATTGGTATTGGTATTCTATAGGTATTCTAATGGTACAAAAATCGCCATTTTAGTACTAATAGAGTACTAAAAGAGTACTAATACTATGAATGGAACAGTGCCTGATCGACAAAGAATCATTACCCGATATATTCAGAAATGACAGAAGGATGGATGGACTGAAATTTAAATCCATCAACCTGGCAGGTTAGAAATATGATCTGTTGACCTGCTGTAAATTAATTTTTAAGAATTTGACTGCCTTGATTGAATGGCCACGCCAGCATCAAAATCAGAAAAAAATAGTTAACTTTATGCCAATCAACCAAACCAATCAGAACCATGAAAAAACTAACATTCCTTATTTTCTGCCTGCTTGCTATAGGCAGTATCAATGCGCAGGAATTATCTTTCCGCCTCGAAGAATTGACCGCTCCAGATTTTGTCAAGGCTGTTGAAAAATCGGCCAAAACATGCATTCTTCCCATCGGAGTGATTGAAAAGCATGGACCTCATCTTCCCATGGGCACTGATCTTTATACGGCCCGTGAATTTGCAATTCGGGCTGCCGGGAAAGAATATACCGTTGTATTTCCCTGGTATTATTTTAGCCAGATCAACGAAGCAAGGCATCAGCCTGGCACCATCGCTTACAGTCCTGAACTGATCTGGAAAGCCTTGCAGGAAACCCTGGATGAACTATCACGCAATGGATTTGAGAAAATTATCATCGTCAATGGTCATGGGGGTAACAACGCGTTCCTGAATTTCTTTGGGATGGCTCAATTGTCGGAGCGCCGTTCTTACAGTTTATACTTGTTTCAGCCTAACGAGGACCCTGAAGTTCTCAGGAAAGCCGAAGCGATGACCCAGCATGATCCGCTGGACGCACATGCCGGGAATGGCGAATCGTCGGTCATAAAAGCCATTGTACCTGAGTTGGTTCACCTGGATCGTGCAGGTCAGCAATCGGGGATGGACCAGGAGCGATTGAAAAATCTGCCCAACGTATATACAGGTATCTGGTGGTATGCCAAATTTCCCAACCATTATGGAGGTGACGGTACGAAGGCCAGTGCAGAAGCCGGAGAACTGCTGATTAATTCAACTGTTGATCAATTGGTAAAAATGATTCAGGCCGTGAAAAAGGATGAAATGGTTCCTTCGCTGCAAAAACAGTTCTTTGATCAATCCGAAAATCCCTTGAAAACCAAGCAATAGAAGTAAAGTACCTGAGTAACAAAGTAACAAAGTTACAAAGTACCTATAATGCTTAGGTACTTTGTAACTTTGTTACTTTGTTACTCAGGTACTTTGTTACTTTTTATAAGAAGAACAAGGCAACGCCGCTGACGGTGATGACTGCCCCAATAATTTCTTTCCAGTTGACCTTTTCGTGAAAAAGTAGGATGGCCGGGGGAATAATCAGAACCGGTACGATGGACATGATGGTCGCTGCAATGCCTGCCTGGATATGCTGGACGGCCAACAAAGAAAACGATACCCCCAGGAAAGGTCCAAAAAATGAACCCAGTGCTATTCTTTTCATCGCCGGTACGTGGACCACGGCTTTCCATACATTGCCATACCGACGTGAGAGCAGGATGATAATGGCAAATCCAACCATGCCGGTAATGACGCGGATATGAGAAGCGGCAAAGGCATCATAATCGCCCATTCCTTTCTTACTCAGTACCAATCCGACTCCTTGTCCAACAGCTCCGCCAAAAGCCAGCAGTATTCCTTTAATGCTGTAACTGGCTGTTATTTTTCGTCTTTTGGTGGAGTCTAACTCTTTCTTTTCCCGTTTCAGAATCACAATTGAAATTCCCGATAGGGTAACGAGCATTCCTACCCAGTTGGTCGGGCTCAGTACTTCACCCAAAATGATCCATCCAACAAATGCGGTGATGGGTGGGGCAAGGGCCATGATCAGCATCGAAATACGTGCTCCTACTACCACATAGGCTTGAAACAGAAGCAGATCGCCCATTACAAATCCGACCAGTCCTGAAAGTGACAGCCACATCCAGCGTTCCAGGCCTGCATCCAGGGGTAAAAACATTCCTCTTCTGAAATAATTGAGCACGCCATAGACGAAAAAAGCCAAGACAAGGCGTATCAAATTTACAGAGAGGGAACCTACTTTCTTGCCTGCTGATTCAAACGACAAGCTGGTAATCATCCAGAAAACGGCTGTCATCAATGCCGCAATTTCACCAAAATACATCACCATTGGGTTTCTTTTTTAGAAGGCACGAAGATATACTTATTTATCAAAGAAATTGATTTCGCGGATTAGAACGGATGACACGGATTGGCATCTACATCGGGCAATGCAGGGCCTGGAAAATAATGTTTGGGGAGATAGTATTTCCCATAAAGTTCAGAATAGGATAAGATTCAGAAAATCACCCTAGTTAAAGTATAAAAAAAAAGCTGGCCCTACTGAGCCAGCCTTTTGAAGGGTTCTTATTTTCCTTTTTATTTTACTTGTATGGGGGCTATGAATTTGATGTCCCTTGAAGAGGTTCCAAGGCTTAATTCATACTCTCCGGCATCGACTACCCAATTACTTGACTTTTCATCGTAATAGGCCATGTCCTTTACCTTGAAAGTGATGCTGGCTGTTTGTATTTCTCCCGCTTTGAGGAATACTTTTTTAAATCCTTTCAACTCCTTGGCAGGACGTAATACGGGTGCATTCTTTTGGGTAATGTAAACCTGGGCTACTTCAGCACCGGCCACTTTACCTTTATTCTGAACCACAAAAGTCAATTTAACAGTCTCGCCTTTGGTATATATTTTTTTATCGGTAAGCGGTTTCGATAGCTCGAAATCGGTATAACTCATCCCGAAACCGAATGGGAACAGGGGTGTAATGTTTTTGGTATCATACCAACGGTATCCTACCAGAATATCTTCCTTGTACACTTCTTTGATGCTATCACCGGGGTAACAAAGCTTGTCAAATGAATTGGCACCGCAGTCAGTCAGTTTGACCGGGAATGAAAAAGGAAGTTTACCCGATGGATTCACTTCTCCTGAAAGAACTGAAGCGATGGCATTCCCGGCTTCAGAACCCAGGTACCAGGCCTGTACAATGGCAGGTACATGACCCACCCAAGGCATGGCTACTGCATTTCCACTGATCAATACCACGACCACATTGCTATTCACTTTCAGAATTTCATTGAGCAATTGATCCTGGCCAAAAGGCAAGTTGTAGGACTTGCGGTCGCCACCTTCACAATCCTGAAAATGATTCTTGTTGAGTCCTCCAATGTAAATGACCACATCGGCCTTTTTGGCAATTCTGACTGCTTCAGCCCGTAAGGTATCCATGTTCAATTTTGAAGGTAGTTCCCTTCCATAGGCAGAAGGACCGGAGGCATAACCCATGGCATAAGTAACTTTATTCCCGAATTTTGCTTTCAATGATTGCAGGGGAGAGATTTCACTGTGTGTTTTCAGGTTTGAACTTCCACCGCCAATGGTCATTGGACGTGTTGCATTTTCACCAATAATGGCAATGGATTTAAGCTTAGAAGCATCGAGTGGTAAAATGTTGTCATCATTTTTAAGGAGTACAATACCTTCTTCTGCTACTTTACGGGCTACTTGTGCATGTTCTGGAGTGGCAAAACTACCGTATGGGCGTTTTGAATTCATGGTCGAGCGGAATATCATGCGCAGTACCCGGCTTGCCTTGTCGTTCAATATACTTTCTGGGACAGTACCTTTTTTCAGTTCATCCAGGAAGGGGAGGGCCAGGTAGTAATTGTCGTAGGCATTGGTAATTGATCGGGTCATGCCATCGGTGCCTGTTCCCATTTCAATATCCAGGCCGTTCATCGCTGCTTGCATGGTGTTATGAGCACCGCCCCAGTCAGTAATGACTGCACCGTCGAATTTCCATTCTCCCTTTAATATTTTATTTAAA
>DASXUZ010000309.1:0-12615 GCA_036504555.1 Prolixibacteraceae bacterium
GGAAGATAAATCTCGCGCAATGCACGGTCGCTTACCTGAACATCGATATGGCCTCTCCATATTTCCTGGTTGTTGAGTGCATAATGCTTGACGCAGGCTGCAACACCGTTTTTCTGCAATTCCTGGATATAGGGTACCACCATGCGGGATGCAAGGTATGGATCTTCACCCATGTATTCAAAGTTGCGGCCATTGAGGGGTGTACGGTAAATGTTCACGCCTGGGCCCAGCAAGACCGTTTTGTTACGGTAACGGGCCTCTTCACCAATAGCTTTGCCATAGATGGCCGACATTTCAGGATTCCAGCTAGCAGCTAGGCAGGTCAGGGCTGGAAATGCAGTACAGGAGTCGTTGGTCCATTTGGCTTCTGACCAGCTATCCCACAAGATTTCTTCCCGGACTCCATGAGGACCGTCACTCATCCAAACTTCAGGAATGCCCAATCGAGCGACTCCCTTGCTGCTGAATTTGGACTGTGCATGACACAAAGCCACTTTTTCTTCACGCGTCATGAGCGACAAAGCGTTGTTGACACGTTCTTCAATCGGCCGGCTTTCGTCCAGATAAATGGGCTTTACAGGCTGGGCATTTAAACTGAGCATTCCAGTCAACAGCAGGGTTGGTATCAATAATAGAATACCAATAAATCGTTTAGTCATAGTTGTTTTATTTGGTGTCAAAAGGTTTAAAATGGTAATAAGTGGATTCCTTTGTATATTATCGGCCGCAAATATATTTGGAATTAGTTACCGGATGTTGGAAGTGGGAAATACGTTGTATAAATGATCATTTTGTGGTAACATTCTAAAGCGAAATTCTCAGTCTAAAGTTGATCCTGATTTTAAATCGACTTCAGCCACTGGTCTCGGACGCCTCTTCAGGTTAATCAGATAGACGCCTGCTAAAATCAATGCCATGCAAGCCATGTGAAGCAGGCTGATTCTTTCATGGTCAAGCATGCCCCACATGATGGCGAAAATAGGAATGACATAAGTGACCGATGATGCGGTGACGGCTGATGAATAGCGGATCAGGCTGTTCATCAGTAACATGGCCAGGGCCGTGCCCAGAATACCTAGAGTAGCGAGCGCCAGCAAATGGCCTGGCCAACCGGCTTGGGCAACGACAGGTGCAAAGTTGGTTGTGAGCAGGTAAATCCCAGCCACAGGGCCAATGAACAGAAACGACAGGGAGGTTACCTGGATACCTGTCAGATGCGATAGTCGTGATTTGATTTGATTAATGCTTATGGCATAAAAGCAAGTGGCCAGCACGATATAAAGTGCATAACTATTAACTGTGCCTAAGTGCAATCCTTCACCTGCAAGGATTAGTCCAGTGGCTCCTGCGAGCCCCAGCGACAATCCAGCGGCTTGCATCCATCGAAAAGCCGTTTTATGAAACAGCAGTCCTACAACCAGGGTAAATACAGGGGTCAGGGAATTGAGCATTCCAGCCAGTGAACTATCAATTTTTGTTTCTGCCTTCATAAACAGGAAGGCGGGGAATAGACTGCCGATAAATCCTGCAATCAGCAAGCTGGGAAGATCTTTCCGCTGTAACAATTTTAACTGCTTCAGCGAAATGGGCAAGAGTACCAGCGAAGCCAGGAAGATGCGTATGGCAGCCGCCTGGTCGCTGCTGAAACTCTTAAGACCTATTTTCATCAATATAAACGAACTGCCCCAGATAAAGGCCAACAACATCAATATGGCAAACTGAAACCATCGTTTTTCCCAGAGCATAGGTATTGAATTTTTAGGGCAGAAAGATAGCTGAAAGATTACTGCTTATCAAACAGGTAGGTTTCGCTCATTTCACCATACGAGGATGATACACTTACTACAACCTTTAAATTGTCACCTTCCATTTGATAAACTTCAACGATGGTCATTTCACCACCATCCTGCATGGGTATTTTGCTGTTAACGGTCATCAGTTTTTCATCGGCTGACCAAGTGACAATGGATTTCTTTTGGGAGTCTTGCCATCCTTTGTTGATGCATTCCTTGCCATCGAGGGTTAATTTGTCATTGATGGTGAAATTCTGATCCTGGAAACTGACATGCTTTTCCAAATCCAGGACATCAGCTGTCTGGGTTAAGATCATTTGGCCTGCAGCCATACTAAATTGCTCATTTAAGGTGCTCTTTGATTTATTCAGGTTCCATGTTCCTGAAAAATCAACCACTTTAGCCATCGAAGTGAAAGAGATCAGTGTAAAAACAAACAGATAAATGATTTTTTTCATTGTGTTAATTTTGAAGGTTTAAGATTAAATTATTACAGTTTTACTTTTATTTCTTCAGGTAGTTTGTCATTGTTTATGTCCGGGGAGCCAGGTACAATTTCCCAGTTTTCAGAGGCTTGAATCGTTGCTCCAGGAGCTATCTTTTCGTAGGCAAAGTGCATTTCCAATTCCTGTAAATCATTGACCTTACCAGCTGAATTCTCTACATATATTTCAATGCGCCCCTGCTCGGGATGAATCCTTGCCCGATCCACCTTTTCGCCCCGGATGATCAGCCATTGGCTGGCCTTGTAGCCAATAATTATAGGGTTCTCAACCGAGAAAAATGATTTGGATTTATAGGCTGCCTGTCCGGCTTCAGGAGCAAGGGGTTGGTAGGAGAAACATCCATCCGCATAGTTTAATGCTGGCTGATGAATATCGGGATATTTCATGTACTGCGTTTTTATAAGATCCATCGAATCGGCAGGTACAAAAACCTTGTCCCATCCATTCATGCGTGTATTGAACCAAAGACCCCAGCTAATGGTGTCCTTGCTGCAATTACGGGCCTTGGCCGTGATGAAAACCTTGTTGCCTTCAATGCGGAAAGTCTTTGTAAATTGCACATGTGTATTGAGGCTTTCAGGACTTTCCATGGTGATCTCATTTTCGGTCTGGTGGGTTATCTTGTAGGCGGCGCAGGTCAGGTATGGATCGGGCGGCCACATGGACTTTGAGTCCTTCAGCTTTGGATAGGTATCCTGTTTGACCCACCATTCGCTTTGCGGACTGAGCCACACGATCATTCCATTGTAGGCTTTGAATGGCTCTGTGGGATCCATGGTGGGACGTCTTTCCGAGGGTTCGTTCCATTGGGTGGAATCCGAATTCAGAATGTTTTCATGTCCGGTAAGCGATGCTGAAACCAAGGTTCCCCCTACAGCGGGCAATAGTTTAATTTGAACGGTGCCGTTGGATAGGGTTATCACCTGGTTGCCAATTTTCTTTTCAGTCATACAGCTAAAAAGAAGTATAGCCAAGGCAAGGAAGAAAGTAGTTTTTCTCATGATGGTATGGGTTCTGTTAAACGAGATTTCAAATATCATAAAAAATATTGGGATTTTGGATATATAATAATGTTGTCTACTGGCAACTAGATTACTGTCTCCATTAAAATGAAACGTGGTTTTGCAAAGTATACAAGTGTCTTATCTGAGCTAAAATGCCGCAAAATATTTTCTGCCAATCCTTTCGTGTAACAGCTAATAAGTTGGCTGGAGCAATAAAGGCATCGGGCATGGGCGTTGAGCCGGCTAAAGTCATTCATCCTACCTTGATCCTCTCCTTATGTCATTATCATCTGTAACCCATGTGTAACTCATCTGTAACCTTTCTGTAACCTCACCATACAGAAAGGTTACAGATGAGTATCAGAAAAGTATCAGATAAGCGCCTTCAATACCCTCTTCCATCAGGTACAATCACCATTGGAGGTTTCTATTTTCATGTCAAAGCCAATAGGTCACAAAGAAATGTGGAAGACTTTCGGTATACAAGTCCTGAAGGTCATGGGTAATGAAGTAAAGTAATCTATGTGATAGATATACAGTAGATTGCTTTGCTTCGCCTGCAAGGATCATGCTTTCCAGGTTTCAGAAGCATGAATTGCCCCATTAGTTTACACGACAATAGAATTTCGATCAACATGTCAACAGTCCCTTACCAATTTTACCATTTGTTTAAATCCTATATTCTGATTTGTAAAACAAGCTTGGATTGGCTACTTTCCTTATCTTTGTGACTTTTACATGAAGATGGAAAAATCCAAAAATCGGCTGGAGGTTTGTTTGTCCCCCGCAATATATGACAAACATGCCGATGATCATAACCTGGTAGTGATTGTCGATATTTTACGTGCGACATCCTCTATCTGCGCGGCCATTCATAACGGAGTGAAATCAATTATTCCGGTGGCCACCGTTGACGAAGCGCGTGCGATGAAGCAGCTAGGCTACCTGGTGGCTTCCGAACGCGATGGTTATGTGCTGGACTTTGCTGATTTTGGAAATTCTCCATTCAATTTTACTCCTGAAATTGTCAAAGGCCGGGAAATCGTGTATTCCACTACCAATGGAACAAGGTGCATTCACATGGCCAGTCATTCAAAAGCTGTTATCATTGGTTCATTTCTCAATATCACCTCTTTGGCCAATTGGCTGATTCAACAAAATTCACCTGTCCTGATTTTCTGTGCCTCCTGGAAAGACCGCTTCAGTTTGGAAGATACGGTCTTTGCCGGTGCTTTGGCCGAAAGGCTTCTGAACTCTGGAAAGTTTGAAAGTAATTGTGATGCCGTTACCGCTTCACTTGATTTATGGAGCATCGCAAAAGATGATTTACTGGGATACATTCAGAAGGCCGCTCAAAAAGGGCGTCTGGCCTCCAAAGGCCTGGACGATTGCATTGAATATTGCCTGACTGCCGATCAAACTACTGTTGTCCCGGTATTTCGGGATGATAAGTTGATCGACATTTCAGGATCAGCAAACGTGCGTTAAGATATAAAAGGAATGTTGGACCTTGTTTTGAACCGCTCCATCCAATTTGTGATTGTGTATGTGATCAAAATGAAAAAAAACAAAAAAATAACCGTTTTGGGATGGTGGCCTCGATTTTTTATTCGAATTTTGATGCCTATTAATTAAATGTTTTATAACTTGTTGTATCAGAAACAGATCTGATTTATCTCAGGTATCCATCCGCAAATAATCGTTTAATTTGAACAATTATTTGCAATTAAACTGATTGTAAATAGTTATTAACCCAAAATATTAACCAGATGAAGAAGCATAATTTTTATGCGGGGCCCTCAATTTTACCCGAATTCACCAAAGAAAAAGTAGCCGAGGCTATCACCAATTTTGCAGGTACTGGCCTTTCGCTCATGGAAGTTTCGCACCGTAGTAAAGAGTTTGTTGCGGTAATGGACGAGGCAGTCGCATTAGTAAAAGAATTACTGAAAGTACCTGAAGGATATTCAGTGCTTTTCCTGCAGGGTGGTGCCAGTTTACAATTCCTGATGGCTCCCTACAATCTGATGAACAAGAAAGCTGCCTATACCAATACAGGTGCATGGGCGACAGCAGCCATCAAAGAGGCTAAGTTCCTGGGTGAAGTTGTCGAAGTGGCTTCTTCAAAAGATGCAAACTTCAATTATATCCCCAGAGGATATGAAATCCCGGATGATGTTGATTATTTCCATTTTACTTCCAACAATACCATTTTTGGAACTGAAGTGCTGCAAGATCCTGATGTAAAAGTACCGATGGTTTGCGACATGTCCTCTGATATTTTCAGCCGCGTCATCGATGTTTCAAAATATGCGCTGATTTATGCAGGCGCCCAGAAAAACCTAGGCCCATCCGGGGCTACACTGGTCATTGTCAGAAATGATATACTGGGAAAAGTGGATCGTCCAATCCCAACCATGCTTGATTACAGAACTCACATCAAAGGTGAATCAATGTTTAATACCCCTGCAACTGTTCCCGTTTTCGGATGCTTGCAGACCCTACGCTGGATGAAAGCGCAAGGCGGAGTTGAAGGTATTGAAAAAGTGAACATTGCAAAAGCCAATTTGCTATACGGAGAACTGGACCGCAACAAAATGTTCCAGTCAACAGTTCCGAATCCGGCAGACCGCTCACGTATGAATATTACCTTTGTGATGACTGAAGCATATGCCTCATTTGAAAAGGAATTTGATGCTTTTGCTGAATCCAAAGGAATGGTTGGTCTGAAAGGTCACCGTTCTGTTGGTGGGTTCAGGGCTTCTACATACAATGCCTTGCCACTCGAAAGTGTCCAAGCGCTGGTTGATGTGATGAAAGAATTCGAAACACAAAAAGCATAAAACGATCATAAAGGGAAAGCAGAATGGGGGTTCTGCTTTCTTTTTTAAAGGGGAAATAATTATGAAGAAAGTATTAATAGCTACAGAAAAACCATTTGCTCCATTGGCATTGACACAAATTACCATCCTGCTTGAGCAGGCAGGGTATGAAGTTTGCAAACTGGAAAAATATGCTTCCAAAACTGAATTGCTGGAGGCCGTGAAAGATGTCCATGCCATGATTGTGAGGAGCGATCAGGTGGACAAGGAAGTGATTGAGGCTGCCAGGGAATTGAAGGTGGTTGTCAGGGCAGGAGCAGGGTTCGACAATTTGGATTTGACTACCTGTACTGAAAAGGGAATCGTAGCCATGAATACTCCGGGGCAAAACTCCAACGCGGTGGCCGAATTGGCCATTGGAATGATGATTTTTATGGCTCGCGGACAATTCAAGGGTGGTGCAGGGTCTGAATTAAAAGGAAAAACCGTGGGGGTTTATGGCTGTGGCAACATTGGACGCCGCGTTGCCAAAATTGCTCAGGGTTTAAGCATGAAAGTTGTTGCTCTTGATCCTTGTATCTCCAAGATTAGCATGGAACCTTATGACGTAATTGTGGTAAAGGGAGTTGATGAACTATTTAGTATGAGTGATTACTTATCTCTACATATTCCACTCAACGATCATACCAGAAAGTCAGTTAATTTTGAGTTGATGAGTAAGATGCCCAAAGGTGCCACTGTAATCAATACTGCCAGAAAGGAAGTGATTGATGAGGACGGTCTGAAGCAAATGTTTGAAGCGCGAACTGACTTTAAATATATCAGTGATATTGCTCCCGGGTCCCATGAAGAATTGGCTGCAAAATTTGATGTTCGGTACTATTCAACTCCCAAGAAAATGGGCGCCGAAACTTCGGAAGCCAATTACAATGCAGGGGTGGCTGCTGCCGAGCAAATCATGGCATTCTTCGATAGCAATGACCAGACTTACCGGGTCAATAGATAGATTAAAAGCCATTGATGAAGGAAAAAGTAAACGATAACAAGAATTTCATTCATATCAATTATTCAGGTCAAACGATCACCAATACTGAATTCATTGATTGTACTTTTGAAAACTGCGATTTCTCAAACTGCGTTCTTTCACACAACGATTTTATTGACTGCCGCTTTGAAAGCTGTAATTTTGCATTGGCCAAATTAAGTGGCTCAGGTATGAAAGAAGTTCAGTTTATGGATTGTAAGATGATCGGAATTCATTTTGACCATTGTTTGGATTTCCTGTTTGCAGTCAACTTTCAGAAATGCATCCTTGATTATTCTTCTTTCTTTGGAAAAAGAATGAAGAAAGCAAGATTCATCGATTGTTCTTTGAAGGAAGTGGACTTTACAGGGGTGGATCTATCGATGGCCGTTTTCGGAAACTGCGATTTGTCACGGACTGTTTTTCATACCAGCAACCTTGAAAAGACTGACTTTAGAACCGCTTCAAATTATGCATTTGACCCGGAAACAAATAAGGTCAAAAAAGCAAAGTTTTCATTGTCCGGAATTCCCGGATTACTTGGAAAATATAATATTGAAATAGAATAATATTAAGTGGGAATGCTGATTTAGCAGGTGACTTCAAGCCACCTGCCGAGTCAGCCTCACAACGATTTAGTAGTTACGAATTATTTAAATTATGCCACAAAAATTCAAAATAGTATTTTACAATTTCATGATATTCCTGATTCTTTTTGATATCCTCTATTTGATAGTTTGGATGTTCTCCATTGAAATGAATCCAGTAAAAGCGGTTATCGTGGCCGGAATAACAGCTTTATTGATGCCATGGGCCAGAATGAAGAATTTTAAGTCGTGCAAAAAAGTAGTCATCCACAGTTTTGCGGTTGATCTATATAAGAAATATCAACATAGTAAGATTAATTAAACCCCATTCAAAAGAGATATATTTATGGCTATCATAAAACCATTCAAAGGACTTCGTCCGCCACAAGCCATCGCCAGCGACCTGACCTGTTTGCCTTACGATGTAATGAATAGCGCTGAAGCTGCTCAAATGGCTGAAGGAAAAGCATGTTCGTTGCTTCATATTACCAAGGCCGAAATTGATTGCCCGGCAGGTACCGATGTTCATTCGGAATCTGTTTACCTGAAATCAGTGGAAAATTTTAAGCATTTTCAGAAGCAAGGCTGGCTCAGTCAAGACCAGGAGGCTAAATATTATATCTATGCCCAAACCATGAATGGCCGCACGCAATACGGCATTGTGGGTGCTGCCTCGTGCGAGGATTACAACCAGGGAATCATCAAGAAACATGAGTTGACCCGCCCTGACAAGGAGGATGACCGCATGATCCTGACCCGCTACCTGAATGCCAATATTGAACCCGTATTCTTTTCCTATTGTGCCGTTGCTGAAATTGATACTATTGTTGCAAGCATTGTGAAAAATCAGCAGCCTGATTACGATTTTGTTGCTGAAGACGGTTTCGGCCATCATTTCTGGGCCATCAATAGCCCTGAAGTCAATCAACAGATTGAAGAGTTGTTTGCTACCAAAGTTCCTGCTACCTATGTTGCCGACGGTCACCACCGCACTGCTGCAGCTGCCCGAATTGGCCTGGAAAAGAAAAACCAGAATCCTAACCATACAGGAGACGAAGAATATAATTTCTTTATGGCAGTCCATTTTCCTGATAACCAGCTGCAGATCATTGATTATAACCGCACTGTAAAAGATTTGAATGGTCTTTCGGAAGAAGAACTGTTGGAAAGGCTGAAAGTGAACTTCGAGGTTAAGGTGACAGGCGCTGAAATTTACAAACCAGCGGGCTTGCACCAATTTAGCATGTACCTCGCAGGTAATTGGTACAAATTGAATGCCAAGGCGGGAACCTATAATGACAACGACCCAATTGGCGTGCTTGATGTAACCATTCTGTCGAATCTTATACTCGATCAGATTCTTGGAATCGATGATTTGCGTACTTCTACCCGGATTGATTTTGTAGGCGGAATCAGGGGCCTTGGCGAATTGAAAAGACGGGTTGACAGCGGCGCTATGAAAGTTGCTTTTGCTTTGTATCCTGTATCCATGCAGCAATTGATCAACATTGCAGATTCAGGGAATATCATGCCTCCCAAGACTACCTGGTTTGAACCCAAACTTCGCTCCGGATTGGTTATCCACAAGCTCGATTAAACAATCGACCCAAAAAGAAGAATCTGGTTAGCTAATTCACCTTTGCGAGGTCCATTAAGGTTTAAAAATCAAATACTCCATAGATCCCGTTGGTTGCTCCGACGGGATTTTTATTTTCGGTCAGCTCTTCATTCTGCCAACTGTGACTATACCCATGCTCATGGAAGTATAGGTCTTTAAAATTTGATGAACTTTTGGGTTTGAAATCCTATCTTGTTTTGTAAACGAATGAAATAACTTCCCTGATGGAGGAATTTTATATCAATTATCCCAGATTCATTCAAAATTCCATTTTTTAATATTTGTCCGTATATGTTCAGAATATCAAATTTATTTCCTGTCTCTGCACCAAAAATGAATAATTGATCTTTTGCGGGTGATGGAAATAAGTGTAATTTATTTTCACCTTTCTGAACGGTTGTACCTGCAGGAAATTCACGGGTTATGACCATATTCCCCAAGTTATATTCGGCATAATCAAAAAAGATGCGCATGACGTGAATACCCTTTATCAATGGGATCCCATTGATTTTTTTGATTGCGAATTTAGAATAGCTGCCTGTGGTAGCAATAGACAGAGGTCCTGTGATGGCAGTCCCGTCTGACTCAAGATGGAATTTTCCATACCGACCTGGCGTGGCAAATAAGATCTCAAAGGTATAGTTTCCATCCTCCAATACATTGACGGTGTATTCCAACCATTCATTGGTTTCAATGGAACCGACAGTTCCCTCGGGAAGTCGATATTCGGTATCGACTCCTTGATCCTTGCGTATACCGTCTCCGGCATTGATTGGAGTCAGGTCGTGATACCCGACTCCTTCTCCTCCCTGGTCAAAATAAGTAGCATTAATCACTCCCGGTATTGGAAGAGGAATTCCATTGGGATATGCCTTTTTAGCTTCCGATGCCAATACCGTTACCTGGCAAGTAGCCAGGAAGGATCCATCAATTGTTTTTGCAGTGATCACTGCCGAAGTTTTTCTCGTTGAAACGGCTGTGATTAAACCGAACTGGTTGACACTTACAACGCCTTCATCACCTGAAGTCCAGTTAATCTGTTGATTTTCTGCCAATGCCGGGTAAACAAAGGCAGTCAGTAATTTTGATTTACCCGAAACAAGTTCAATGTTTTTGTTGAGCAAACCAATACCGGTGACATTTAAACCAACAATAGATTCACCCCACCAATAATTTTTCTTCCTGGCATCGGTAATTAAGGTATCGATCAGTTCATCCAGGGTATTATCGTCCCATTTTCTTTTATCGATCCATCCGGAACCCAATTCTTCCAAAGTCTGGGCATTTTCCTTCACACCATCAATTTGAAAGATGGAATTTATACCCGGTTCTTTGGACGTAAAATCATAATTCCATTCCGTACAAATGACCGGGTAATTGACCATGAGTGTTTTGATGCTGGCACTGCTTGGTGAATTGTAGAGGTGATAGGCGATGGAAGTATGTGTCCAGTCAATCTGATCCTTGTAATTTTCAACTATAGTCACAATCTCAGGGACGATGGTATTGAAGCTGAAAAGCAGAATTTGCCTATCTGGTGCCAGGTTTCTGATCGTAGTATATAGTTTTAGGTAGGAGGCTTTAAAATCAGTCTTCAGGTAATCGCTCATTGTATAAGTCGGTTCGTTGCCTGGTTCAAAATATACCAGGTCATTGTCTTTATATCGGGGAGCAACTACATTCCAGAATTCATTTTCCAGGGTGAATTGATAGGTTTTATCAAATTCCTGCTGAGCTCCTCCATTGTGGTAATTGATGATCAGGTTCATCCCTGTGGCTGTCGCATTCTGAACACATTGGTCAAGGTAAGGAAGTACTTCTGTTACCGTCCAATTGGCCTGCGAGTGATCCTTGTACCAGGGATCAACCCAGCAAAGGCGAATGGTGTTGTACCCATTGTTTTGGATGGTTTTCCAGTTTCCGATATTCTGGGCAAAGGCGACCGATTCATCAAGCGTTTTACCTAGTATCATAGGTGTTCCCCGCATAGCAGACCCATTCTTGTCTTTCAGGGCCTTATTGGTGGAAACTGGTTGATCGCTTCCCACATAAAAACCACGTCCAGCGGTACCCACATAGACCTGTCCAAAGGTGCGCCTGTCACCAACGATACAAGTAGTTCCACTTCCGAACTTGCGCGAATTGTCATTGATCCTCTCCCATGAAATACCCATGTCTATCGACCGATACATTCCATTTTCACCATTGAGCGCTCCAAAGAGGTAAATGGCCGGATTTTCATGTCCGGGAGCCTCTTTCCCAAATCCAAAGGAGGTACATTTGGTGATACCGGGCAGCTTGTTGAATGTTTTACCGCTGTCACTGGAACGATAGATTCCGGATGTACCCATGCCCACCCATACCTCACCTTCCATGTGGGGTGCCGTGTGGATGATGGTTTGGTTGTTGTCACCCTCAATTTTGAAAGTCTTTGTCCAGTTCAGTCCCCAGTCCTCACTAGTATATACGTAATTAAAGGCACAGATATAGAATTTGCCTCCGTTGACCCTGTCAGAGGCAATGGGCGTTTGCATGTTCCAGTAATCTTTTAATATGTTTGTTCCATCAGGAAATCCACTGGCTTGTTGCCATGATTTTCCCAAATCGAAGGATACCATAGGCAGGGTATTCTGTCCAACTGGAAGAGACTGATCGGTTTTAATATCATAGGCCGGTATCACTACAAATACTGGGTTACCTGTGTCTGGTTTTTTCTGTGCTGAAACGGCAGCCCTTCCAAAAGGGACTGCTGTTGTTGGAGTCCCGGAGCCATTCACATAGCCGCGCACCGTTGGGATATTGGTCCAGGTATCCGCGTTGTTCAATGAATATTCAGCTTTACCGAAAGTATTCCAGTCAATTCCTACACGAAGAAGAATATTGGGATCCTCTTCACAAAAGTCAATTTGGGAAGTACTCATCATCCAGGCTTCATAATTCGTCTGCCTTTTGATCCTGATCATGCGTGTAGGATATTTGGAGACGTCTTCATAAGGTAAGCCATCAATATCCGCAATACCTGTGATCAATGGGAACTTCCCACTTGGAGGACTGATTAAGTCACGGGCAACCACTTCCTCAATTCCAGCGATGGGACAAGACCAGATTTGTCTTGGTTCCGCCGTGATGTCTTCAGTGATATAGGGAGCAAAGAAATCACAAACCATCACCCGTTTGGGATTCAAGGGGTCCATTTTAATGTCTGAGGTATTGGAAGTAAAACTTCCATTGGGATTGTTCACCTCCCAGGGTACGATGGGG
>DASXUZ010000310.1:0-4784 GCA_036504555.1 Prolixibacteraceae bacterium
CCATGATTAAGCATATAAAGGCGGTAATGAGGGCTTCCAGAATAACATCCAACAGAATAAGGATTGAAACAAAGTGAATACACTTACAAAAACATCACTGTTTTACTTCCAGAATAACATCCAACAGAATAAGGATTGAAACTCACGATTATCTGCTCTTGCTATTAAGACGGTCATCTTCCAGAATAACATCCAACAGAATAAGGATTGAAACCAAAGGTCAGAACACACACAGACCTTAGCCGCACAACCTTCCAGAATAACATCCAACAGAATAAGGATTGAAACAATGCGATTCTTTTCAATAGAAGTTTCATAGGTTCAGCTTCCAGAATAACATCCAACAGAATAAGGATTGAAACTTTTTACCTACCAGAATACAACCGCTTGTGTCGTCTTCCAGAATAACATCCAACAGAATAAGGATTGAAACCATTGAACATCTATCACATGGGCATAACGGCCAATTTCTTCCAGAATAACATCCAACAGAATAAGGATTGAAACAAAATTACCAAGGAAGACGATGCCAGGAGTATTGCTCTTCCAGAATAACATCCAACAGAATAAGGATTGAAACTGAACAAACAAAATAGCCAGGTCCCGGAAAAAAACCGCTTCCAGAATAACATCCAACAGAATAAGGATTGAAACTGCTGATTACTACATTGATGATAAGGCCATGTTTCCCTTCCAGAATATCATCCAACAGAATAAGGATTGAAACGACCTGACAGGTTTCAAAAACCTGTCAGGTCTATGCTAGATAGTATTACAAATTACCGGAAGGCTCAAAATAGCAGCACAAAAATCTTATATTTGCAGTAACTTCACTTCAATCAATTGATAATTGAATTTTGTAATTGGTGAACTAAAAGGACATTGATGGAAGAATTGAAAAAGATGAAAATACTCCTGGCGGAGGACAACTGGATCAATCAACGCATTGCAAAACTGACTTTTGGTCAGTGGGGCGGCTCAATCGATATTGCATCCAATGGTCAGGAAGCAGTGGATATGTACCATCAGACAAAATATGATTTGATTATGATGGACTTACAAATGCCTGTCATGGATGGCTTGGAAGCTACGCGCCAAATCCGCCTGTTTGAGCAAGAAACAGGGCGCC
Organism: Prolixibacteraceae bacterium; assembly: GCA_036504555.1. Classification (GTDB taxonomy): domain Bacteria; phylum Bacteroidota; class Bacteroidia; order Bacteroidales; family Prolixibacteraceae; genus Aquipluma. Next base: position 1,130 of record DASXUZ010000310.1, read on the forward strand.
TTCCCCGTGCTTACATCGTCGCATTAACCTCCAATGTGGTAGCTGAAATGGAGGAAGTATGTCTCAATGCGGGCATGGATGGTTTCCTTGAAAAACCATTTCAGGAGGCTGATATTCGTAAATTGTTGGCAAAGCTATTCGACTAATCAATACTCGTTAGTCGACGGAAAATGAACCGATCCAAAAGAGCAGATGGATGGGGCATTTACTTAACTTTTGTAGTTATGCAGGATGCTTTTGCCTTTCAAAAACATTACATGGCAATTAATATAATAAAACAGAGCATGATTCTGAAAATACAACATTGAACTGTCGGATACTTTGTTGTTGTTAATGAATTGTTATTCAAGGAATTGAACTGAGTTAATTCTTTTTGAATTTGTTAATGAATCTTATTATTTAGAACCTTATTAAATTCTGTATCGCGTTGGAATACTGATCGATCCTTAATACTTTTACAAAAATAATTAAAACTGAACCCATGAAACCAATTTCTTTGTTTGTCATTTTATTTATGATCCTGTTGGTTGGAGCCAATGCCCAGGAATCAACCACATGGCGTGGCAATAATTCATCAGGAATATATGCCGTTGATAAGCTTTTAGCAACATGGCCTTCCGATGGTCCGAAAATACTGTGGTCATCAACTGGGTTTGGACAGGGTTTTTCTTCTCCCGCATTTGCAAACAATAAGATTTATGTCAATGGAATGGTGGACGGGCAATCGGTGTTGTTTGTGCTTGACCAAAATGGAAAAGAACTTCAGCAATTCAAATATGGAAAAGAGTTTGATCTGAGTTATCCTGGAACCCGCTCGACCCCAACGGTTGTGGGCGACATGGTGTACCTGCTTACTGGCAATGGCTTGCTCACTTGCCTGAATCTTTCAACTGGCAAGCCTGTTTGGGAGAAAGACTTTTTAAAGCAGATGGATGGAACCAATATTCAATGGGGTTACACCGAATCATTGCTCGTTGAGGGCAATCAATTGTTTTGTACGCCGGGTGGAAAAACAAATAACGTGATGGCTCTCAATCGCATGACTGGTGAAATTATCTGGAACTGCCCTGGATTGGGCGAATTGTCTGCCTATTGCTCTCCTTTGCTCGTTAAATTACCTACCCGCCAATTATTGATCACGCATACGGCCAACCATGTTTTGGGAATTGACGCTACAACAGGCAAGCTTTTATGGAATGCAGAACACCCCAATGCATGGGCCGTGCATCCCAATACTCCAATTTATGGGGACGGCGGCGTGTTTGTTTTCAGTGGATACGGACAAGGAGGCGAAAAATATAAACTGAGTGCAGATGGAAGTTCCATCACCAAAGAATGGGACATCAAGAGCTTCGACAGCCGCATTGGCGGAGCCGTTCTAATTGATGGTTACCTTTACGGATCAGGTGATAATGGACGCAGCTGGCAATGTATCGACTGGAAAACGGGAGAACAAAAATATTCTTCCACGGAAGTTACCAAAGGAGTTGTGATTGCAGCCAACAAAAAGTTGATTGGATACTCAGAAAAAGGTGAATTATTTATGGCTGATGCCGATCCTTCAGGATTGAAGATCATCAGCAAAACCAAAGTTACACTGGGAACTGAACAGCATTGGGCACATCCGGTGGTCAACAATGGAATTTTGTATGTCCGTCATGGCAATACCTTGATTGCGTATAAAATTTCGGAATAGTCCCAAAGGCAGTTAACCAAGCCTAATGACTGACGAATTGGAATAAATTTCATGATAGAATTATAAAAAACACATTGAATAAACGAAACGATATGAAACGAATAAACCTTACGATTTCCCTGATTTTACTCATAACCATGGTATTCGCACAACCCGTACAGTGGCGCGGACCACAACGCGACGGTAAATTTCCGGCTACAGGACTGCTGAAAAAATGGCCCGATGCCGGTCCTGAACTGTTGTTGAAAGTAGAAGGAATCGGCAAGGGATATTCCTCAGTGGTGGCTACCGATCAATACATATTTGCTACCGGGATGATCGATACGCTCGATTACCTGTCGTGTATTACCCCTGATGGAAACATCAAGTGGAAAGTGGCTTATGGCCGCTCATGGGTAAAATCATTCCCTGAAACCCGCAGCACTCCGACCATTGAAGATGATCGTGTCTATATTATCAGCGGAACGGGTGAATTGGTTTGCCTCAATGTAGAGGATGGTGCTATTCGCTGGAAAGTCAATGTTGACAAGGATTATAGTGCTGAATGGCACATTTGGGGAGTTTCAGAATCGCCCCTGATTGTGGATGACAAGGTAATCTGTACACCAGGCGGGGCCAAAACATCGGTGGTAGCACTTGATAAAATGACCGGCAAGCTCATCTGGCAGAGTGAAAGCGTGGGAGGACCACGTTCTTATATTTCACCTGTGATCTATCAATATAAGCAATTGAGATACATTTTAGCCGCAACAGGCACCAATTTGATCGCTCTTGATCCTGCAACAGGCAAAGTCGCCTGGACTTTCAAGTATTGGGATGGTGCAAAATGGGATCAGCCTGGTTTAATCTGGGCCAATACGCCTACCATTAAAGGACGTGATATTTTCCTTTCCATGGGATATGATTACCGCAATGTGATGATCGAGATGAATGAAGAGGGTACTGCGGCCACTGAAAAATGGAGCAACATGACCCTGGACAACCACCATCATGGACTGATTGAACTCGATGGTTTTATTTACGGATCAAACTGGGAAAGCAACAGCAAGGGCAAATGGGTTTGCATGGATTGGCAAACGGGTGATGTGAAATACGAAACCGAATGGGCCACCAAAGGTGCTTTGGTTTATGCCGATGGGCTGTTTTATATCATGGAAGAAAAGGCAGGAAATGTAGCGTTGGTAAAACCAGATCCAAGTGGCTTCCAGGTGATCAGCTCTTTTAAATTGCAGGGGGGAAGCGGACCTTACTGGTCTCATCCATTTATCTCAAATGGTAAATTGTACCTGCGACACGGCGAAGTTTTGTTTGTTTACAACATAAAGGCTTAATTCAAAAAGCATTCAAGCGATGAGGATATTGATAGTTATATTGCTGACTTTTTTTATTTCAGGGAACTTGCTTTCACAGGATCGGGTGGAATGGAGAGGTCCCGGCCGTACTGGAAATTATCCTGATCAGAACTTACTGAAGGTCTGGCCGGAAAAGGGGCCAGCGCTTCTGCTTGAACTGAAAGATATTGGGAATGGTTACTCATCACCCATCGTTTATAAAAATACCCTCTTTGTTACGGGAAGGAAAGATACCCTCGATGTTGTATCTGCCTATGAAATGAATGGGAATAAGAAATGGGAAACGGCTTATGGCCGGGCATGGGCGAAATCCTATCCTGAAACACGTTGCACACCCACCATTGAAAACAACCGTATTTATTTGGTCAGTGGAATGGGGCAGGTCGCTTGTGTCGATGCTGTCAACGGTAAACTGGTCTGGACAGTAGATGCCAATACCGAATACAAAGGTGAACCTCATAGATGGGGCATTGCCGAATCGGTTGCCATCTCGGATAAAGCGGTGTTCTATGTGACTGGTGGAGAAGAAACTTCGGTGGTTGCATTGGATAAGACCAATGGACAACTGATATGGAAAACCAAAAGCCTTGGAGGAACCCGGGCCTAC
>DASXUZ010000311.1:0-4248 GCA_036504555.1 Prolixibacteraceae bacterium
CATCTGTAATGTATCTGTAATCTAACTGTAATGTATCTGTATTCTATATTACAGATACATTACAGTTAGATTACAGATACATTACAGATGCAAACGGCCTGGCAGGTGTCAAAGGGTAGCAGAAGCCCGGTGGGACATGGAAAAATCAAAAATAGGAGGCCGTTAAGCTTTGTTTTTTTTCAGGGGCCTGTGTCCAACTGGCAGGATAAAAGTAAATCGCTTCCGGGGGCCATTTATTTTGATGGACTTATTGGTGATTTTCATAAAATCTACTAATTTTATAGGTTCAAGCCAACTAATTAATTTCCAAATCAATCTATCTAACCATGAACCATTCAATTCGGATAAAACCATTTCAGTTGTTGTTTTTGCTGATCTTTGGAGTGAGTACTTTGCAGGCACAGGACAAACCTTTCAGGATCGTTGGCTATGTGCCCAGCTGGGGCGATGTGGCCTCGCTTACCCAGAGTTTCGATTTCAAACAGGTCACCCATATCAATTACGCCTTTCAAAACCCCGATGCATCGGGCAACCTGGTTGGTAGTAATCTCGGGCTGCCTGCATTGGTGACAAAAGCCCATGCGAACAATGTGAAAGTACTGGTTTCGATCGGGGGTGGTTCAGCAGCCGATGGAATCATCAAAGACTACTTTCTCAATTTGATCAGCACGGCAGACAAGCGGGCGGCATTTATTCACAAGATTGCCCTATACCTCAAGGGCTACAAGCTCGACGGTTTGGATGTGGACGAGGAAGGTCCTGCCATCAATTCGAATTATGGTGCATTTATTAAGCAATTGGCCGATTCGCTCAAACCCAAAGGATACCTGTTGACCACCGCCGTTGGATGGGGCAATGAGAAAATACTGAATACCACACTTCCCTTGTTTGATTATATGGCCCTGATGGCTTACGATTACACGGGCGACTGGAATCAAACCCGTCCGGGACAACATGCACCTTATTGGTATGCTCAACAAATGATCAATGACTTTGTAAAACGGGGCGTGAAAAAGGAAAATCTCTGCCTGGGGCTTCCATTTTATGGATACGGGTTTTATAAATTGCCGGGCAGCTACAATTACAACACCATCCTGACCAAATATCCCAATGCCTGGCAAACCGACCAGGTGGGTGATACCATTTACTACAATGGGATGAATACCATTTGGAAGAAGACTAAATTGGCCCTGGCCCAGACTTCGGGCGTGATGATCTGGGAATTGTCGAACGAAGTAAAAGGTGAACGATCCTTGCTAAGGGTCATTAACCTGACGGTCGATTCGATGAGCGTATCCGCTTCTGCCAGTTTATTAAGAGACAAAGGGTTTAAGATTTATCCCAACCCGGCCAATGATCATTTAATCATTGAAACCCCTAACTCCTTGTCACTTGGCAGGGTCAACATTCTTACTATCAACGGAAGTATTGTTCAAACACTCAGCCTTCAGCCAGCCGGGGGCACGGAATCGCAGGTCAACATTTCGGGTTTAACCAGGGGTGAATACATTTGCCAGGTTACTTCTGGGGACGGCATTTTTGCCAAGTTGTTTGTAAAGGAATAAGCAATATTTTGCCCCTGAAGCAAACCAGTAGTCTCATACCAACAAAATAAGAATGGGTAAGGGCTGGAAACAGAAAAACCCGGCACTTGGAGAAGTGGCGGGTTTTTCTGTTTGGCCGTTCCCCAAAATGTTCCCCAGGGAGGCTGGGATGTAGAGGGGACGGGGAAAGAGAGTGATCCTACCGGGATTCGAACCCAGATCATAAGAACCGGAATCTTACATTCTATCCATTGAACTATAGGACCTTTTTATTTCAGCGAGCACAAAAATAGTAAAACTTGAATTTATTCAGCCTCTTTATTCAAAAAACATAAACGGCAGCCTGCTTTTTTATCAACAATGGATAAGGTATTTGAAAGCAGCAATATTATTATCAACACGTTGTTGATAATTTATATCTGCAAGTCAATCGTAAAAATAGTTTATTGTGCTACTTTTGAAGCTATTAAATCCAGCATATGATTACAGACTTATTACTGAAAGAGTGCCACCTTGTGTTTGAAGAATATTTCCAGTCGGTCATCATTGATTCGCCTGAGAACCAGCATCAATTCGAGGAAATACGGGCCCATTCGCTTCGCGTAGTGGCGAATTCGCTCTTGTTGGCAAAGGTACTTTTGCAAACCGAAGAAGAGAAGAGAATTGCAACAGTGAATGCCTTGTTTCATGATTTGGGCAAAGCGGCCCTGATATCCAAGAACATTGAAGCGCTGAATATTCAGCGTGATCATGCCACGGTATCTGCGAAGATTATTCAGCAGACGGAGTTTTATCAAGGCTTGTCAGCCGAAACTCAGTTGATTATTCTAAAGTCGGTTGAAAATCACAATAAACTGAAACTTCCAAAGCTGGATAGCGAACAACAAACCTTGTTTGCCCGCTTGCTCCGGGATGCAGACAAACTGGATATTTTTGATTCATCGTATCGGTTTTTTAAAGAGAAATATGGTATTCAGCCTCTCATTACAACAGATCTGAATTCCAGTACTGAAGTTTCAGAAAAGATTTTAAAAAGTATCCTGGCTGGCAAAACGGCTATGGTGGAGGATATGAAATCCATGAACGATTATAAATTACTGTTGATTTCCATGGCTTTCGACCTGAATTTCAAATATACATTCAGGATCATGAGTGAAAAACAATACATTCAGAAGATATACGAAACTCTGCCCAAAAGGGATCAGATCATTGATGTGTACCGTAGCATCAAATTATTTGTCGAGAACAAGTTTGTCTCCTGATAGTTTCACCTACAACGATCATCCAGATGAGTAGAAGCTTGGTTTGTGTCTGTAACATGGTTACCGAAGGCGAGATTCTGAAAATACTTAAAATGGGTGCCCGCTCAACGGCTGATATTCAAAGAACCACCAAAGCGGGTACCAGTTGCGGCAGGTGCCTGACCACAATCGACTGCATCGTGGAAGAATTCTGGAAGCAACAGCCAGATGATTCACAGCAGCGGATTAATTTTGAGGATTAATTGGATGGTTAAATGGTTAAATGGTTAAATGGTTAAATGGTTAAATGGTTAAATGGTTAAAAGGGTAGATGGTTTAATGGTTGGTTAGTGAGAGGTGGTTCTTTCAACAATTAAACCATCCAACCATCTAACCCTTTTAGCCATTTAGCCATTTAACCATCCAACAACTAACCCTACATATTTAACTGAATATAACTCTTTTTTAGCTGACCCTTTTTATCCCTGAAAAGTTCAGGCGGTATTGGCCCGGGGTACATGATTTGTTCTTTTTGAAGATGCGGTTAAAATTGGAGATGTTATAGAATCCGCAACGGAAAGCTATTTCAGCAACACTTTGATTGGTTTCAGTAAGCCAGCGGGTTGCAAATCCAATGCGGTAATCGTTTAAAAAGTCGATGAACGATTTGCCTGTTCTTTGCTTCATCAACCTCGAAAGCGTTATTTCTGTCATATGCAGCAGCTGGGCTACCTCTTCCACTTTTATTTTTTCCTGGTAATTCAATTCAATGTATTGGTAAACTTTTTTAATCCGATCGCTGTTGGCAAAATCAGAGTTTGTAAGGGGCAGCTGGCATAGCAATTTTTGATGTTCGGAAACAGACAGGATGTGTAAAATCGAGATCAGTTCGATGAATGCCTCCATCCCGTTTCGTTGAGATAATTCCTGCAGGCGGGGTGCAATCAGTCGGGTGGTAGTATCGGCAAACAAAATACCTCCCGATGCGTTGATCAGCATTTCCTTGATGGGTTTCATCATGTTTCGGGCCAATAAGCTTTCATGGATCAGGTCGCGATGAAACTGAATGGTGATTTCATGGATCAGATCACTTTCACACTTGCCATCATTCCAGCCATGATACACGTTGGGCCCTACCAATACCAGTTCATATTGCCGGATATAGCTTTTGTGGTCACCTACTACGCGTTCTGCATCCGTGGCATTGAATATGAAATTTAACTCAAATTCAGGATGGAAATGAATGGGAAAGTCAAAATGGCTTTTCACCCGGTCGAACACCAGGAGACAATCACCCTGGGAAAGGGGGGTGATCTCACGCTGAATATTACCGTTTGCCAAAGTCATTTTTATTCCTGTCAAATAGATAGGTGAAGATAACAATATTGTGAATCGGATTGAAATTTACAGGATGGAATACACTTTTTTATTTAAATCTGATCTCCCAATAATAAAATAGGCTG
>DASXUZ010000312.1:0-71830 GCA_036504555.1 Prolixibacteraceae bacterium
TTCACGTTGTTTGCGGTCCAAATCCTCAAGACGTTCTTTCAGCAATGCTGCTGATGTCCCAATTGATTCTTTTTTGCTGTTCAGTTCAATGGTGAATTCACGGATGCGTTTTTCCGACAATTCCATTTCAAGCTTTTGAAATTCAATTTCTTTGCTCAATGAATCGAATTCGCGGTTGTTGCGAACATTGTTTTGTTGTTCGGTGTATTTTGCGATCAGGAGTTCAGATTCCTTGATGGCCGCTTTTTTATTGTGAATGGCTGTTTCAAGATCTTTGGTGTCATCTTCGTAATTGCTTACGCGGGTTTTTAAACCGGTGATTTCATCTTCCAAATCCTGAACTTCCAGAGGTAACTCACCACGGAGGGTTTTGAATTTATCGATTTCCGAAACAACATTTTGCAGTTCGAAAAGTGCCCTAAGCTTTGAACTAATTGGCACACTTTTATTTTCGTCTCTAACGTACTGAGTGTTCATACTTATAATTGTTTAACTATTTTAAATCAGATAATTTACCGGGTTTGTGCAATTTTCCGTTAAATGGACTGCAAATTTAGGGAATTTTTTTGTAAGTAATTCATAAAAAACTTCTTTAGTGAATTGTTCACTCTCAAAATGTCCGATATCTGCAATGATAATTTGTTGTTCGGCATCAAAAAACTGGTGGTATTTAAAGTCGCCTGAAATAAATATGTCTGCTTTTTGAGCCATTGCCTTCGCCAGGAAACTGCTTCCTGAACCTCCACATACGGCCACAGTTTTGATGGGCCTTCCCAAAAGTTGGGTATGTTTGATCACAGGGCAGTTAAAAGCCTCTTTCAGTTTTTGCAGGAAACTCATCTCTTCCATCGGATCGGCAAGTTCTCCGATCATTCCGGTTCCGCCCAGTGGAAACTCATTGTCAAGGGTATAAATGTCGTAGGCAACCTCTTCATACGGATGTGCTTTTAGGAGTGCCTGAATGACTTTGGACTGTAGATGTTTGGGGAAAATGGTTTCAATTCGGGTCTCTGCTTCAAAATGAAGGTGATTTTTTACTCCCGCGTATGGATGGGTGAACTCGTTTCCTTTGAAGCTTCCCAATCCGGTTTGGTTGAAACTGCATGAATCGTAATTTCCGATATTTCCTGCTCCTGATTCAAACAAGGCAGTCCTGACTTTTTCAGCATCGGCCACGGGTACAAAGGTTACCAGCTTTTTTAGAATGCCTTGCATGGGGATCAGCATACGGCAATTCTGCAGGTGGAGTTTCTCACAAATTTTGCTGTTCACACCTCCGAAGACACCATCCAAATTGGTATGGGCTGAATAAATGGCAATGTCATGTTTGATTGCTTTTGCAACGCAACGTTCGATGTAGTTTTTCCCGTTTAGCCTTTTTAATCCGCTGAAAATAATTGGATGATGCGCGATCACCAAATTCAGTTGCTTGCTGATGGCTTCATCGATGATCTGCTCTGTGATATCCAGCGCAATGAGGATGCCTGAGATTTCATCATCTGGCTGGCCAATGATCAGTCCTGAATTGTCGTACGCTTCCTGAAACGAGAGCGGCGCAATGGATTCAATGAATTGGGTGATTTGTCTGATTTGCATGGATAAAGTTTAAAGTTCCAGGTTCCAGGTTCCAGGTTCCAAGTTGCGTGCCGATCTGGTTGGAACTTGGAACATGGAACTTGAAACTTCTTAGAGTTCCTCCTTGATATCAATCAGCATTTGCCTGATTTCCTGAAGCCGGTTGACCACTTCGTAATTCTGAAGGGTGCCTTCCTTGTTGTCCTTGAGTTTTTGCTGTGCTCCCCTGATGGTCATCCCTCTTTCTTTCAGCAGGTGGTAAATGATTTTCAGGTTCGCGATGTCCTCCAAGGTAAACATCCGGTTGCCCTTGGTGTTTTTGTGCGGCTTTAAAATGTCGAACTCATTTTCCCAAAAACGGATATTTGATGTATTCACGCCAAATAGATCAGCCACTTCGCCGATGCTATAAAAGACTTTCTCGATTTTTGGTTTTTTGTATGGCACAGTGTTGGTTTTTAGTCGAACGTTTGACCTATATTCGATGAGATGGTGACCATCTTTTCGTATTCCTGAGCATTTAAATCTTTGAAATAATAATATTGAGGGTTGACCGGGGTTCCGTTTTTGTGAACTTCATAATGCACATGAGGCCCGGTCGATGTTCCCGTACTGCCTACAAATCCGATGATGCTTCCACGGTTGACATGATCGCCTACTTTTACATTGAATCCGCTCATGTGACCATACAAGGTTTCATAACCAAAACCATGATCGATCACGATAAACTTGCCAAATCCCCCGCCTATGGATTGAACATCTTTTACAGTTCCATCGCCTGTGGCATAAATTTTTGTTCCAATGCTGGCAGTGAAATCCATCCCGTAGTGAAACTGATTGATTTTATAGATCGGGTGAAACCTGAACCCCCAGCCCGAAGCGGTGCTTTTGAGCGATTTATTTGAAATAGGCATGATGGCAGGCATGCAGGAGATCAGTTTTTCCTTGTTGAGGGCCATTTGCATCACTTCATCGTACGATTTGGCTTGAATGTAGGCCTGCTTCGACACAATATCGAGCTTTTCAGCCGTTTTGATCACCAGCTCTGAATTGTTAAACGATTCGAGTTGCGAATAGCGGTTCACCCCACCAAATCCAGCTTTGCGGATGGTCGAGGGGATTGGATCACTTTCGAAAATAACCCGGTATAAATTGTTGTCGCGCTGTTCGATTTCACCCAATACTTTCTCTACTTTATTCAGATCCTTGTAGAACAGCTGGTATTGGGTCAAGAGCCGTTCATTTTCCTTGTGCAACACCCGCATCCTGGGTGATTCATAGAATTGCAGAATGCCGATTGCAATCAATATAGAAGTCAGCAGTGTAGTAGAAGACACGGCTAAGAAGCGCTTTATTTTCGTTTTGAAGCTAATGACGATCTTGTCGTAGCTAAGTGTATGAGCATTAAATCTGTACTTGACTTTCGCCATAAAACAGGGTTTATGGAATTTATTTTTCGAGTGGAAACAAATTTAAGTAATTAATCTAACTTTGCAATGTTTCGAAAATTCCAGTTTATATTGTCTGCAAAGCTACTGTTTTCAATGTAAATATAGAACATGCTTTCGTAAGTCTGGAATTTTTAACAAGTTTTAAGGGATCAGTGTAAGACAGAAATGAACGTTTGGGGCAGTTCTGTCTTTTGTTTTATACTATTTCAGGATGAAAATGCGGCATTGTTATTTAATGATTAATGCGCATTCTCAGAGGTGAATTTAGAAATTCAATTGATTAATTCAGAAATACAGATATGAAGTCGAAGGAAATAAGAAAGGCATTTTTAGATTTTTTTGCCAGTAAAGGACACCAGATTGTGAGCTCGGCTCCAATGGTTGTAAAGAACGATCCAACCTTGATGTTTACCAACGCGGGGATGAACCAGTTCAAGGATATTTTCCTGGGCAATCAACCTGCAAAAAATCTACGTGTAGCCGACACCCAAAAATGTTTGAGGGTTTCAGGCAAGCACAACGATTTGGAAGAAGTCGGTCATGATACCTATCACCATACCATGTTTGAAATGTTGGGCAATTGGTCCTTTGGGGATTATTTCAAGGAAGATGCCATTAACTGGGGATGGGAATTGCTGCACGATGTGCTGAAAATACCTGCTGACCGCATGTATGCTTCCGTTTTTGAAGGAAGTGCCGACGATCACCTGGAACGTGACAATGAGGCTTTTGATTTGTGGAGGAAGTTTTTACCCGCCGATCAAATCATCAACGGAAGTAAAAAGGACAACTTCTGGGAAATGGGTGATACCGGTCCATGTGGTCCCTGCTCGGAAATACATGTCGATTTGCGTGATGATGACGAGCGGGCAAAGAGTCCAGGGCGCGACCATGTGAACAAGGATAATCCGCTGGTGATCGAGATCTGGAACCTTGTATTTATCCAGTTTAACCGTAAAGCAGACGGAAGCCTCGAAGAACTCCCTGCCAAACACGTGGACACCGGCATGGGTTTCGAACGATTGTGCATGGTATTGCAGGGCAAGAAGTCAAACTACGATACCGACGTTTTCCAAACTACCATCGCTAAAATTGCAAGTCTTAGCAACAAACCATACGGTGAAAACCTGCAGGCAGACATTGCCATGCGTGTAATTGCCGACCACTTGCGTGCCATTTCATTCTCCATTGCCGATGGACAATTGCCTTCCAATAACAAGGCAGGCTACGTGATCCGACGCATATTGCGCCGTGCGGTCCGTTATGGTTACACGTTCCTCGGATTCAAGGAGCCATTCATCTACAAGCTCGTTGAAGTGTTGAAAGACCAGATGGGCGAAGCATTCCCCGAATTGGTTTCGCAACAGGGCCTGATTGAAAATGTGATCAGGGAAGAGGAAGAATCATTCCTCCGCACCCTCGAAACGGGTATCCGTTTGTTGGATGAGATCGTTGCAAAAGCAAAACTGGAAGGCAAAACTGAAATTGGCGGTGAAGCTGCTTTTACCCTGTATGATACTTTTGGTTTCCCATTTGATTTGACTAGCCTTATCCTTCGCGAAAAGGGCTTTTCAGTGGATGAAGCAGGGTTCAATATTGAAATGGAAAAGCAGAAAAACCGCTCCCGCAATGCTGCTGCCCAGGAAACGGATGATTGGGTGGAACTGAAGAAAATTGAACAGGTCGAATTTTTGGGGTACGATCAGCTCGAAGCCGAGGTGTACATTTCACGTTATCGCAAGGTGACCCAAAAGAACAAGGAATTTTATCATTTGGTATTCGACAGGACTCCCTTCTATGGCGAATCGGGAGGCCAGGTGGGTGACAGTGGCTACCTTGAAGTGGATGGACAGAAAACCCAAATCATCGATACTTTAAAGGAAAATAACCTCACCATTCATATTGCACCCAAACTTCCAACCAAGCCATTGGCTCCATTCAAGGCTGTTGTGGATGCGCGCAAACGCAGGCTGACGATGAACAATCATACGGCCACACATTTGCTCGATCAGGCCTTGCGCGAGGTTCTGGGAACTCATGTGGAACAAAAGGGATCACTGGTCAACAGTGAATATCTCCGCTTTGACTTTTCGCATTTCCAGAAAGTCTCCAAAGAAGAGCTTGACAGGATTCAGACCCGTGTGAATGAACTGATTCGCGAGAACCTTGTCTTGGAAGAAAACCGCTCGGTGCCCTTTGATCAAGCCAAAGAATTGGGCGCTATCATGCTTTTTGGTGAAAAATACGGAGACCTGGTTCGGGTGATCAAATTTGGCGATTCGGTTGAATTGTGCGGAGGAACACATGTTCCTGCCACGGGACAGATCGGACAATTTATCATTACTTCCGAGAGTGCCATATCTGCAGGCGTTCGGCGTATGGAAGCCATCACAGCTGATCGGGCGGAAGAATTCGTGAAGAAGCACCTGGACGAATTGGCCGAAGTGAAAGTATTGCTGGGCAATACCCAAAACCTGAAGAAATCGGTGGAAGATGCTCTGTCGCAGAATAGCCGTCTGCAGAAACAAATTGAAGAATTTGAACGTAAGGCAGCATCTGGAATCAAGCAGGAATTAAAAAACAAGATTCAGCATATCAACGGTGTGAATGTGATTGCGGAAGTTATTCAGCTCGATTCGGCCCAGGCAGTGAAGGATTTGGTATTTCAGTTGAAAGGTGAAGTTGAAAACCTGTTCCTTGCCATTGGTTCGGCCATTGGTGGAAAACCTTCGATTACGGTGATGATTGCCGATCATCTGGTGGCTGAAAAAGGCCTCAACGCCGGAACCATTGTGCGCGAAGCATCCAAAGAAATGCAGGGCGGCGGTGGCGGTCAGGCATTTTATGCAACTGCCGGCGGTAAAGACCTTGCCGGGCTTTCAGCTGCGGTTGAAAAGGCCAGGTCGTTTGTGAAATAGACGGACACTTGAGTGCCCGAAGGAACGGGTGTTTTTATTGGTACATATTAACTTGAAAAATAAAATGGAGGATTTCACCTACGGGTTGGAATCCTCTTCTTTTTAACAAAGATTGAGCCCACTCCCAAAAGTCTGTTATACCGTGTAGTGTCTATTGCATGAAGATCGTATGGGGCATGTTGCATGGGGTCGGCTGGCAGGCATTCTCCTTCCTTGTTCCCATCCTTCTGTCATTGTCATCTGTAACCCATGTGTAACTCATCTGTAACCTTTCTGTAACCTCACCATACAGAAAGGTTACAGATGAGTGTCGGATGGGTATCAGATAGACGCGTTCAATACCCTCCTTGTCACTCTGCTCCAATTACTGTCAAATCATGCTTTTCTGATACCTTTCTGATACTTTTCTGATACCTTACTGTAACCTTACCTTACAGAAAGGTATCAGAAAAGTATCAGAAAGGTATCAGAAAAGGTAGGGATGACAGGAAGCGGAGGAGAGGATCAAGGTAGGATGAATGACAGTCAGCCGGCTCAACGCCCATGCCCGAAGCCTTTATCTTTCCGCCCGATTTATCAGCTGTTACACGACACTACCATCGTGCCTTGGGGACTATGTTTTAAAATGGACTTTTCGAAGTAAGTGAAGGATTGTTTGGACCTTTTTTGTAAGTTTACATCTGCTAATAATTCTTTATTTTGAAGATCATGAAAGAAAGCCTGGGAAAACGAATCTTTCGACTGATGTGGAAAACTGCAGCCTGGTTTGTTGGCTTATCCCTGTTCTTCGTGCTACTGTTTCGCTTCGTTCCTGTGCCCCTGACTCCGCTTATGCTGATCCGCTGTGGCGAACAATTGGTGGATGGCCAGGAACTTCGGCTGAAACACGATTGGGTATCCATTGATCAGATTTCAAGGAATTTACCCCTGGCAGTGGTTTGCAGTGAAGATCAGAACTTTATGAACCATTCAGGATTTGACATGAAAGCCATCGAACGATCGATCGATGCCTCCAAAAGGGGAAGCAAACGATTGCGCGGAGCTAGCACCATCTCCCAGCAGACGGCCAAAAATGTATTTCTATGGCCCGGCAGAAGCTGGATTCGCAAAGGATTTGAGGTGTATTTTACCGTTCTCATAGAATTTGTATGGAACAAGGAACGAATCATGGAAGTATACCTGAATAGCATTGAAATGGGAAACGGTATTTATGGGGCAGAATCAGCTGCGCGCTTTTACTTTCACACCAGTGCGCTCAATCTTTCACGATCGCAGGCCGCAGCCATTGCCGCCGTTCTACCCAATCCCCGGAAATACAGCGCCAATCCTCCCGGTCCCTATGTGCAAGGCCGCATCGGATGGATTGTTGGACAAATGAACGAGTGGGGAACACTTAGGTTTAAGTAAGCAATATTTTGAATTTAACTTTTGGGAAGCCTAACCGGAGCAGACCACTGCCTTTTTTATCTCTCCCATTGATTTCTGGCCAGCTCAATTATGCGATTGAATCCTAGGCTGGTAGACTTAACAGGAAGTTTTACGGAAGGTTCTTGATCCAAAACTTAAGGCCTGTTGTCAACACAATCATACTTTCCGCTGTTATACACTGAGTCCAATGAATCGGGACATTTATTTTGTAATTATTCATACACTTTCAGTGTTCTAAATAAACCTTTCGATGAAGAAATTTCTGAACTTCCTTTTTTCATTCCCTTTTATGGGTTTCCTGTTGTTGATCCTCGCTTTCTCCATGGCCATTGCCACTTTTGTTGAAAGTAGTTATGGGACTGAAGTTGCACAAGGCTTGATATACAAGTCATTTTGGTTTAGTTTAGTCCTGTTTCTGTTGGCCATTAATTTGCTGGTCAACTTTATCAGGCATAAAATGTACACCCGTCAGCGGATTGCCGTTGGCCTTTTTCATATTTCGTTTATCGTAATTGTCATCGGTGCAGGCATTACAAGGTATATTAGTTTCGAAGGCATGATGCACATCCGGGAAGGTGAGTCTTCCAATTCAATCCTTTCATCCGAAGATTATCTGACCATTAAAACCGGAGACCAGAACATTGAAAAGCCCGTATTGATGTCTGAGTTTTCGTACAAACACATCGATGAGAAACTCAAGGTTGATGGCCGTGAGGTGGAGGTAAAATCTGTTGGATATATTAAAAATGCGGTACGAACCGTTGCAGAAGATCCATCGGGAATCGAAATGGTTGATTTTGTTTTGACAGCTGGTCAGGGGAGAGAAAGTTTTGTTTTCTCAAAAGGAAACAAGGTTGACCTCGGAACCTTGACCATCGGGTTTGAATCTCCGGGTGCCAACTTTCAGTTTCTCAGCAGAGGGGATAGTCTTCTCTTGGTTTGTGACAGGCCTTTTCAACTTCAATCCATGACAGGTGGGGAACCAGTTGCCCTGAGCCCTCAAGATACCATTGCGGTTCAACCCATGCATCTGTATGCCGTTGATCAATACCTGCTGCTGGTTAAGCGATATTACCCAAAGGCGGTAATGCATGTTGCCAAAGACCCCTCTGGCAAAGCAACTGAAAATGCAGTGATCCTTGAAGTGAACGATGGAACGGTTAAACAGGTGGTGAATGTGATGGGTATTAACGGGGTGAAGGGAGAACCAATTTCTGCCACTGTAGGAAATACCAACGTTGAATTTTCATATGGACCCATACCGCTTTACCTGCCTTTCTCCTTACAGCTGACTGATTTTCAACTGGAAAAGTATCCAGGATCCGATAGTCCAGCTTCATTTGCGAGTGAATTGGTTTTGAATGACAAGGAGCGAAATTTAACAAGAAACGTGAGGGTTTTTATGAACAATACACTCAATTACCGGGGTTATAAATTCTTCCAATCCTCTTACGATCAGGATGAAAAGGGAACTGTCCTTTCAGTGAATGCCGACGGCTTGGGCACCACGGTTACCTATGTGGGATATTTGATGCTTGCACTTGGGTTCGTATTGGCATTGTTCAGTAAAACTTCCCGCTTTCATTCACTGGTTGTACGGTTGAAAAAATATTCCGCAGCAACGATCCCTGTGATTGCACTGTTCCTTTTTATGAATGTGGGCCAGGCTGCAGCGAATGAATCAGAAGTTGCTTCGATCCCAAAGATGGATGAGGTATTGATTAAGGATTTTTCTCAATTGTGGATACAAGGCTCAGATGGGCGTATAGAACCGGTATCAACCATGGCTTCTGAAGTACTGCGCAAGGTAAGCCGACAATCCACTTTTGAGGGTCGATCACCTGAAGAGGTCATCCTGGGGCTTAACCTGTATCCTGAACTTTGGAGAAGTGTTTCACTGGTCTATGTGACAAATGATCAACTCAAAGGAATATTGGGAGTGAGCGAAAGCCGCATTCCACTGACAGCCTTTTTTGATGAAAATGGCAATTATAAATTGATTGATCAGGTCAAGGCGGCATTTGCCAAAGCTCCTGCCCTGAGAAACATGCTGGAAAAAGAAATCATCAATGTGGATGAACGGGTAGCCATTTGTTTTATGATCATCAATGGCGATATGTTTGCCTTGTTTCCAGGCCCTACCAAAGAAATAAAATGGCTTGCCGTAGGAAGTACGCCTACTGGATTGGCAAAGACAGATTCACTTTTTATCAACAGGGGTTTTGAATTCCTGAAAGAGTCACTCAACGGCAAAGGCGATATTTCCAGCAGTCAAATTATCGCAAGTATAGCTGCCTATCAGCAGAAATTTGGGAGCAGTTATTTGCCTGACCAGAACCATAAGAACGTAGAGATATTTTATAATAAAGTCAACCCGTTCAAAAGGGTTTTCCCGCTATACCTATTGGTCGGTTTTGTATTGTTGATCGTTTTGTTTGTCAATATTTTCAGGCAAAGGCCCATGAGCTCTAAACTTGGCATGGCATTTCTGGCGGTGATTGGACTTGGATTCCTGATTCACACCGCAGGACTTATACTAAGGTGGTATGTTTCAGGGCATGCACCGTGGAGCAATGGATATGAATCGATGGTTTATATCGCATGGGCGACCATGTTGGCCGGGATGATTTTTGGTCGGAAATACCCATTCGTGATTTCCACCGGGGCGATGCTTTCAGGCATTATCCTGTTTGTGGCCCATCTGAACTGGATGAACCCTGAAATTACTCACCTGGTGCCTGTTTTGAATTCATACTGGCTGATGATCCATGTTGCGGTAATAACTGCCAGCTATGGATTCCTGGGCCTGACAGCTTTTCTTGGACTGCTGGTGCTGATTCTGTATAGCATGAGTAACAAGGAAAATAGTGAAAACATCAAGGGTTTTATTCTTCAATTGACCACCATCAGTGAAATGTCGGCCACCATAGGATTGTATATGCTGACAGTGGGTACTTTTCTTGGCGGAGTATGGGCCAACGAAAGCTGGGGCCGCTATTGGGGCTGGGACTCCAAAGAAACCTGGGCCTTGATTACGGTTGTCATCTATTCATTTATTGCACACATGCGCCTGATTCCTTCATTAAAGGGGATCTATACCTATACGATTGCCTCGGTACTTGGTTTTACATCCGTATTGATGACCTATTTCGGAGTGAATTATTACCTGAGCGGATTGCATTCCTATGGCCGTGGATCCATCGATTCAATGCATTGGTCCGTCTTTGTGATCATTGGTGTAGTTGCAGGAATTATTTTGGTTTCTAATTATAAACAGAAAAATATTGATTTTGAAAAATAGAATAGAGGATGGAGAAAGTGAGAAAATGAGAAAACTGAGGGAGCTGAATAGATACGCAACCTTAGGACTGATTACCGAAAAATTCTATTTACCCAGTATGAAATAGGTTTTAATGATATCTTTAGCGTCACTGAACTAACATTGGCTGAACTAAATAATCATGACAATAGAGATAAAAAGAACTTTTGACATTCTGCAGCACATTCTTCTGGAGGTGCCCAGACCCGATGCTTTGGGTGGAAAGAACAACAAGGATTGGTATGTATACAGTACCGCCCAGTATGTGGAAAAATCGCATTCCCTGGCCATGGGGCTTATGGCGCTTGGCTTGAAGAAAGGCGACAAGGTAGCCACCGTTACCGCCAACCGGCCGGAATGGAATTTTGCTGATATGGGAATGGCCATGACTGGTATTGTCCATGTTCCGATTTATCCGACCATCAGCGATGAGGAATACAGTTATATTCTGGAACATGCTGAAATTAAAGTCCTTTTTGTAGGTGATAAAAAGTTGTTCGAAAAGTTAAGTCCCATAGCTGCCCGGTTGCCCAAAATTACGCATCTCTATTCGTTTGAAGAATTTGAAGGCGTTGCCACTGTGGAAGAGTTGATCCAGTTGGGCGAATCCCGCAAGGCTGAACTGGCAGATCAGCTGGCAGAAATAAAAAATGCAATTGACCCGGAGGACTTGGCAACGATTATATATACTTCAGGGACTACTGGCATTCCAAAAGGAGTGATGCTAACGCATACCAATTTGGTATCGAATTTTCTGGAACATGCAAAGATGCATAATTTGGGGAAAGACCATCATGTCATCAGTTTTCTACCACTCTGTCATGTGTACGAACGAAGTGTAAATTACCATTTTCAATACAAAGGAATGGGCATTTACTATGTGGGTAATCTGGGGTTAATTCTCTCGGCCATTAAAGAAATCAAACCATACATGTTTAATTCGGTGCCGAGAGTACTCGAAA
Source organism: Prolixibacteraceae bacterium (assembly GCA_036504555.1). Taxonomy (GTDB): domain Bacteria; phylum Bacteroidota; class Bacteroidia; order Bacteroidales; family Prolixibacteraceae; genus Aquipluma. Next base: position 11,654 of record DASXUZ010000312.1, read on the forward strand.
GATTATACGATGGCTTTGTATCAAAAGGGAATGAACTTTCGGGCATCAAACGGTTGATTTATTTCTGGGCGCTGAGTCTTACAAGGCATTTTGAATACAACAAAAAATATTCTATCTTTCTAAAGGCCCGGATTAAAGTGGCCGATAAACTGATTTATTCCAAATGGAGAGAAGCCCTTGGCGGCAACATCGTTTACCTCGTTTCCGGAGGTGCAGCCCTTCAGCCGCGCATTGCAAGGGTGCTGGGAATGTCCGGCATGATGAACCTTGAAGGATATGGATTAACGGAAACTTCGCCCGTCATTGCAGTCAACAATCCGGCCACGGGAGACATGAAAATCGGTACTGTGGGCGTGGTTCTGAGCAATGTGCAACTGAAGTTTGCCGAGGATGGTGAAATACTTTGCAAAGGTCCCGGAGTGATGAAGGGTTATTATAAAGCCCCTGACTTAACGGCTGAAGTGATTGATGAAGAAGGTTGGTTTCATACAGGCGATATCGGCATTCTGGAAGATGGTAAATTCTTGAAGATCACCGATCGTAAAAAGGAAATGTTCAAGCTCTCAGCCGGAAAATATATTGCCCCTCAAATGATTGAGAATAAACTGAAGACCTCCAACTTTATCGAACAGGTAATGGTCATCGGGGCAGATGAGAAATTTGCAAGTGCACTGATCTCTCCCAACTTTAGCTATCTCCACGATTGGTGCAGCCAGCGGAAAATACATTTTCGCAACCATGAAGATTTGATTCAACAGCCTGAAGTCCTTGCCCAGCTTCAGAAGGAGGTAGCAGAAATCAATAAAACATTGGGTGAGCACGAGGAAATCAAAAGGTTCAGGCTTGTGCCCGAAGAGTGGACAAGTCAAAGCGGAGAGTTGTCACCTACTTTAAAATTGAAGAGAAATTATATCGCTGGAAAATATAAGTCGATCATGGATGAGATTTATTCAGTTTCAAAAACGCCCAGAACATAAAAATAATTGCTCAGGCAAAAGATTCTATTGGTAAACCAAAGGTGTTTATGCTATTTTTGATAAAATTTCCCATATTGGGAATTATTAGTATTTGTAATCAAAAAACTGTGCGAGTAATTGCAAAAAGCACTTTGCGAGATTTCTGGACATTTCACAAAGATTGTGGAGAATCATTAAAATCATGGTATGATGAAGCCGAAAAATCAAAATGCATTTCACCGAATGAAATAAAATATGATTATCCGTCAGTAAGTATATTGCAAGGTAATAGATTAGTTTTTAATATAAAAGGTAATTCATATAGATTGATTGTAAAGATTAATTACAAATTTGGGATTATTTGGATTCGATTCATTGGTACACATGCCGAGTATGATAAAATAAATGCTGAAACAATATAATGATGGAATATAAAGTCATAAAAACAGAAGAAGAATATAATCTGGCCTTAAAAAGACTTGAAGTCATATTTGATGCTGAACCCGGAACAGTCGAAGGAGATGAATTGGAATTATTGTCCTTGTTGATTGATAATTATGAAAGAATTCACTATCCCATCGATTTGCCTGACCCGATTGAAGCCATTAAATTTAGAATGGAGCAAATGAATTATAAACCAAAGGATTTGGCTGATGTAATTGGATTCAGAAGCCGTGTCACTGAAATATTGGGAAAAAAGAGAAAGTTGTCTTTGGATATGATCCGTAAGATTCATAAAAAGATGCATATCTCAACAGAAGTGTTGATTCAGGAATACTAACTTAATTTTAAACAATCTAATAGCAAGGACGTTATCAAACCGCCAATAACGACAATTGACGGTTTGGCGGTAAATAAAAGATTCAAACGATCCCGAATGGGCGTCAATATTCAACAAAAAGCCCCAAATTCAAGATAGAATTTGGGGCTTTTTTATAGGATGTGAAAGCTCTGATTCAATTGGTTCTAGCTTTAACTTTAAACTTTGAACCAGTAACTTTAAACTGAGTTTAGTTTCTTCTGCGTCTTGGACGATCACCTCTGTCGCCGCCTCTATCGCCTCCACGGTCACCACCGCGGTCGCTGAATGCAGGTTCTCTGCGTCCTTCCCTGCGTCCGCCTGCATAACCTCCGCCGCCTCCACCATTGTATCCGCCACCGCCTTCTCTGCGGAAAGTGTTTTCACGTGGCTGTGCTTCTGCAGCAGTCGATTCCACCTTGCCAATACTGATCACATGGCCTTCAATGACCACGTTGTTCAATGCACTAACCAGGTCTTTTTCAAAGTTGCTGTCCACTTCAAAGAAGGAGAACTTACGTTGAATGTCGATCTTGCCGATTTCAACGTTCCTGCGGCTTGAGTACTGGTTGATCAGCCCGATCAATCCTGAAGCATTCAGGTTTTGTTTCTTTCCAGCGTTGATAAACAGCTTGGTGAAATTCAGACGGTCGCCTCCACGATCACTACCGCGGTCACGGTCGTTGCGTGAGAATGAATCGCGACCACCCTCTGTTCTTACATTCAAATCGCGTGCATTCTTGTAGTAATCCAACAACTGGTTAAATTCAAGCGATACGAAATGTTTGATAATATCATCCTGCGACATTCCTTCAAATTTCTCTTGAATCTGGGGAAGGTATTTTTCTATCTGTGTAGTGTTGATTTCTACAGTTTTAACACGATCAATCAGATGAAATAATTGTTTCTCACAGATTTCATCGCCTCCGGGAACCATCTTACGCTCGAACTTCTTGCGTGCAATCTTTTCGATTTGCTTTAAGCGACCCGTTTCCTTCAGATTGATAATTGAAACTGAGATACCGCTTTTCCCTGCTCTCCCGGTACGTCCACTGCGATGAATATATACTTCATGATCGTCTGGCAACGAATAATTGATTACGTGGGTCAATTCCGTCACATCCAATCCGCGTGCTGCTACGTCAGTTGCAATCAGCATCTGCAATTGCTTGCTGCGGAAGCGTCCCATCACGTAATCGCGCTGGGCTTGCGATAAATCACCATGCAGAGCATCGGCATTGTAGCCATCGGCCATGAACTGTTCAGCGACTTCGCGGGCTTCCATCCTGGTACGGCAGAAAACAATGGCATAACAGTCGGGATAATTATCCGCAATACGTTTCAGCGTTTCATATTTGTCTTTTGCATGAACCATGTAATAATGGTGATCCACGTTTTCAGCACCTGCATTTCTTTTTCCTACTGAAATTTCAATGGCATCATGAAGGTAATTGGTCTTCATCGATGCAATTTCTGTTGGCATGGTAGCCGAGAAAAGCAATGTTTGTTTTTCCTTGGGTGTAGTCGATAAAATAGCGTCCAGTTCTTCCTTGAATCCCATGGTGAGCATTTCGTCGGCCTCATCCAATATCAGCCACCTGATGGCAGAGATGTTGAGCAACTTACGACGGATCAAATCATGAACACGTCCAGGAGTACCAACAACAACCTGGCCTCCTGATTTGAGTTCCCTGATTTGTTTGGTAATGTCAGCACCTCCATATACGGGAATGGTTCTGAAACCCGGGATGAATTTCGAGTACTTATCCATGTCCCTGGTGATTTGCAAACACAACTCACGGGTAGGACATAAGATCAAGGTCTGAACTTCCCTGATTTCCATCGAGGTATTGTTGATCACTGGTAATCCAAAAGCGGCCGTTTTGCCGGTTCCTGTTTGTGCCAATGCTACTAAATCTTGTTTGGATGAGATCAGGTGCGAGATAGTTTGCTCCTGAATAGGCGTAGGGTTTTCAAATCCCATTTCAGCGATCGCCTTTAAGATTTCCGGCTTTAGGCCAGTTTCTTCAAATGTCATAGTATTTCCTTTTTAATTGTGAATCAGCAAAACGCTGACCCTTGAATAATGGTAGGAGACAGTTAGATGCTCCTGCCATAAACCAGGCAAAAAGGAAATTAACCGACCCCTAAAATCTGAGCGCAAAGGTAATGTAATTTTCTGAAAACAAGACTACCGGTTTTTTGTGCCCTGATATTTAGCTTGTTTTAACACAAATACAACATTCAAAAGTTTAAAGTTCGGAGTTTAAAGTTTAAACTTGCCTACCGATCAATGGCTTCCCATCATTTAATTTAAACTATCCCGCCTGCTAGCGAAACAGGGACGTTGCATCCAGATCGGCACGCAACTTTAAACTTTAAACTTTAAACTTTGAAACTTCTCTTTCAAAGATAATGATTTCTGAAATTACCTTCACAAATATTTATCTTTGTGGAAGATAATAAGCCAATTTACCCAATGTTTGTTAACAGGATCATTTTAACCAGCGATCTGCTTTCCTGTCGAAACAATTTTTGGTTTATTTATACTGAATTTTTAATTTGCTTTTTGTAATGGGTAAAACGTGTATTCTTTTTTGCCAATGTGGCGGAAGCATCATCACTTCCGAGAAATCGGAACAAATCAAAACGATGCTTCAATTGCTTGATACGGATCTTTATCTGTTGGACGATTTCTGCGGAATTGTACTTGGGAGAAAAGATTTTATCAGGGCAATCGACCAGAAGTATGAGCGCAAGATAATGGTGGCCTGTTATCCAAGGGCCATCAAGAGTCTGCTAGCTCAGAATGATCTGCAGCTTTCAGGCTTGGAAGTGCTCAATTTCAGGGAGCTGTCTGTAGAGGAGATCAACTTAAAGTTGCGCAATGAGTTTTTATTTTCTGAAGGAAAACCTACTGAGACGATCCTTGAAAGCGGGTTAAACGTTCCAGCCTGGTATCCTGTCATCGATCAGCCGCTATGTACCAATTGTGGAAAGTGCTTCAAATTCTGTTTATTTGGCGTTTATTCGTTTGACAACAAGCAACTGAAAGTGGTCAATTCATTGGCCTGTAAAAATAACTGTCCAGCCTGTGGGCGAAACTGCCCTGCCTCAGCCATCATTTTTCCAAGGCTGAAAGAAGGGGGTGTTCTCGCTGGCGCAGAACCTGGCAGCGGTACTCAAGTGAAGGAATTTGCCATGGATAGTAGCCTGATCTCAACCTTGAACCAGCGATCAGCCATGAGAAGAAATATATTCAGGGCCGGATTGATGCAACAGGCCGAGGCCGAACGCCAGCAAGCACTGGATGAACTGAAAAATAACAAACCTGACAGGTTTTAAAAACCTGTCAGGTTTAATAAACTATTTTAATGGGACTTTTAAACAACATACTTTTCCGCACTGATAGGAAATGTCTTTATAAATTCGTGGTTAACATGGGCATCAAAGGTTCCCTGTCGTTTGCACGGTTTCAGAAAAGACAGAAGAAGGGAGAATTCTTTCCCGCTTTTAATTTTATATCCGTTACCGACGATTGTAACCTCAGTTGCCAGGGATGTTGGGTCGTAGGGAAGGAAAAGAACAGCCGGCTCAAACCCGAACAAGTGGACCGGATCATTGATGAAACCAAAAAGGCTGGATCGTATTTCTTTGGAATTTTGGGTGGCGAGCCTCTGTTGTACAAGCCCCTGCCTGAAATATTCAGCAAGCACTCGGATTGCTACTTTCAACTGTTTACCAACGGCACTTTGATTACTCCCGAGGTGGCTGAAACGCTTCGACAGTGCGCCAACGTTACGCCACTGATCAGTTTTGAAGGCGATGAGCAGGTAGCTGATGTCCGCAGAGGTGGCAAAAATGTCTACCAATCAGCTAACCAGGGAATCGATAACTGTACCAAGGCAGGATTGGTGACCGGTGTAGCCATCAGTGTCTGCAAGTCGAACCTTCAAATGGCCATCTCACCTGAGTTTATCCAATCGCTGATCGATCGGGGAGTAGCCTATCTTTGGTATTACATTTATCGCCCCGTTGGTCTTCATCCTGAATACGAACTGGCACTTAGCAGTGATGAAATACGGCAGCTTCGCCAGCACATGGTGGATGCCCGGACTCAATACAGCATTGCCATCATTGACACTTACTGGGATGCCGATGGAAAAGGCATTTGTCCGGCAGCATCTGGACTGAGCCACCACATCAATGCCTCAGGTTTTGTTGAACCATGCCCGATCATTCAGTTTGCAACCGATCACATCGACGAAAAGCCCCTTGCTGAATTGTATGCCCAATCGGTCTATCTGGCTGATTTCAGAAATGAAATCCAACACAAGACCAATGGCTGCATAGTAATGGAAGATCCGCAATGGCTGGCTGGTTTTGTCAGCAGGCACAAAGCACTCAATACTTCGGGAAGGAGGGGAGAAGCCGAACGACTGGCAGCTGCTCCTGTAACGTGTAGTCATGGCTCCTGTGAAGTCATTCGGGAGAAAAGCTGGATCTACCGCTTTGCCAAGCGCAGAGCCTTTTTCGGCCTTGGCGCCTATGGTTGAAGAAGAAGTGAACTAAAGTGTCTAAAGTGACTAAAGTACTTTAGACACTCTAAGTACTTTAGTCACTTTAAATACTTTAGTTCACTTTAAATACTTTAGTTCACTTCGAACTTTTTAGAATGAAGATTAAGGAAAACATATTGGAAGTTCCGGAGAAAGCATTGGTTCGGAATTCATTGAGGAAGGCGGCCCGTGAACTGGTTGTCCAGCGAGGCATTCTGCCCCCGGCCAGCTTTTCACTGATCAGCAACCTAGCCAGTGAGGTAATTACCCTTACCAGCACAGAAAGCCGGTTTACTGAATTTGCCATGGTGGTCTGCGGAAACGAAATATGGCGTCCCGTGGTGGCTGCAACGCCCTACAACCGTCGGTTGCTGCTGATCCCTCAATGCCTGAAAAGTGACAGCAATTGCAATGCGGTCATCGACCAGTTGGGATTGATTTGCGCCGGGTGTCAAAGCTGCCAGATTGATTCCATCCTTCAGAAAGCCGAGTCACTTGGATATGCCACCCTTGTAGCTGAAGGAACTACCGTGGCCGTCAGCCTTGTCCAGGAGGGCGCCATTGACGCCGTGATTGGAGTTAGCTGTATGTCGGTACTTCAAAAATCCTTCGAGCCTGTCTCCAGGGCCGCCGTTCCCGTGATCGGAATTCCCCTGTTGTTCGAAGGCTGTGCAGAAACCGATGTGGATAACTTCTGGCTCAATGAAGAAATGATGGCCTTTCACGAAGATGATTCATATCGGACCATTTCGGTTTCAGCCATGAAGGAAAGTGTGAAACATTTCTTTTCCGAAGAAATCCTGCATGCCGCATTCGGGAATTCCCTGGACCAGACCTGTCAAATGGCTATTCAGTCAATGCTGACAGGTGGACAACGAATTCGTCCCCTGCTGACAGCTTTGGCTTATTCTGCTTACGCTGACAAGATGTCGGATGAGTTGATGGCTTCCCTGTCCGTAGTGGTCGAATGCTTTCACAAGGCTTCGCTCATTCACGATGATGTGGAAGACAACGATGATTTCCGTTATAATACCGAAACCATTCACAAAGTGAACGGAACAGCCGTTGCTATCAACACCGGCGATTTTCTTTTGGGAAAAGGATATGAGTTGCTCGGACAATTGCCACTTGCACCTGCAAAGCTGGCTGCCTGTTATCAATTGGTGGCTGCCGGGCATGTTGCCTTGTCCCTGGGACAAGGTTCCGATCTACTGGCAAGTACGCACAAGACCATCCTTTCGCTTGATCACCAATTGAAAATCTTTGAACGCAAAACAGGTTCAGCCATCCGTGTGGCCTTGCTGCTGGGTGCTGTTGCTGCCGATGCTCCTGTAAATGATCTGGAGACCCTTCAAACCTTCTCCGGCTTCTTCGGAATGGCCTATCAAATCAAGGACGATCTGGATGAATACCGTGAGGCCAATGAGCACACCCATCCAGCTGATTATCCCTTGTTGCTATCATTACTTTCTCAAAATACGGATGATTCTTCTGAAAATATTCGCCTTCTTTATCTTGAAAATAATCGCTTAGCCCTTGATACACTGATCCGTGAACATCAAATTGACCAGAAAGCCGAACTGCTTCTCCAGGAATTTACAGCCAAAGCCTATCGAGAACTCGACAAGCTTGCAAACCTTAAAATGAAGCTAAGTTTGTACACCGTAATGGGTAAAATATTTTAAATTCAGTGCCATGAGCAAAGTCACCCCCCTTCCTTTCTACCAACGAATGATCGCTCTGCTGCGCAATGCATTTGTTTTGCTCGATGACCAGGGCAGGAAAGAAGTGTTGCAATTTATCATCACCAACCAAAATCCAGATGGAGGCTTCCGCGATCGCGGTGGAAAATCGGACCTGTATTACTCGCTATTTGGAATGATGATACTTCGGGCAGCCGGGCGCATGGAGCGTGGTGCAGGGGGCTCGGAGCAGGCACTAGGGAGAAAGGAGAAGAGGGCCAGTTTGGCTTTGGAACCTTATTCGAAACTGGTTGCTGGGGCAATCCTGAAACTGAAAAAATATACCAGGGGGCAAAAAAGCTCCCAGGTACCCGGATTCATTGAACGATGTTGCCTGGTATTGCTTCAGAAAGAATTAAAAGTACGAAGGTTTTCACGACTCAGGTCACTAATAGCGCTTGGCCGTTCGTTTATGAAAGAACGGAATTCCATTAATTTGTCCTACCGAAGTTTTGTGTTGTTCCTCACACTCAATGCTGTATTCCCCTTTCCTTCCATCTTTAAATCAATGTTGAAAAAAAGACTGTCAAAAACCTTGGTCGATCAGCAGTCGCCTTGTTCTGAAGTGGCAGCCGAAGTATTCCTAGTGAAAATGTTGAACTATGATGGAACTGAAGAACAGGCATTGCTGAGCTCATTTTCCCTTGAATCAGGTGGATTTAAAGCCTTCGCCCATCTTGACAATGCCGATATGCTTTCAACAGCAGTCGCCCTGTTTGCCCTTTCCTATGCGGGACATGATATCAGGCTCATCATGCCCTCCTGTCTCGATTTCATCCAGCAAAACTACTCCGAAGGCGCTTTCCTTTCAGGCGATGGCGATCAGTCAGCCGATGTGGAATATACCTTCTATGGCCTGCTGGCCTTGGGGGTACTGGCAAACTGATCATTTCCCGAACCTATTGTTTATGAATAGTGAAAGGAAAATTGTCCTTTATGACTTTGCTTTGAATAAATCTACAATCTCCTTACTGTCAGTGTAAGTAGTCACCGGTAAACCTTATTTTATTTCAAAGTTGATTTTGAAAGTCAGCTCTCCTGTTTCAATCTCCGGCTGCTTATTCGGATACCCAAAAGTGAAATTATAAGAAAATTGTGTGTAGTATTTCCCTTTTTTCAAATAGGGTTGATTTAAGCCTTTAAAATATCCATGCATGGCCTGAAATTCAATTCTCTCTTCATGCCATGGAACTATGAAATTGGCATAGCCCTTCGGTAAAATCCATCTTAATTCTTTGGTTACACTAATACCGAGCAATTTAAAAGGCTTTCCAAAATCTTCCTCTTCTGACCTGACAGCAAAGAAATCATCGGTGTTGTAAAATCCATAATCATAAAATGGGATTGCATTGTCTGTTTTGTTTTGAATCGAAAACTGAAAGGTAAAGTTTTCACCTTCGCCAAAAGTGGTGGCCGCTTCTCCTTTTTCATTCAGTAAACAGAATTTGAATTCAAGCCCGTTTACTTCCTTTTGAATGACAGGATTGATACTTTCAGGAGAAGTTTCCAACAATGCTTCCGCCTCTTTTTTACACCCAGAAACCATCAAGCCCAGAAGCAGGAATACAAGACTGGTTTTAAAAAAGCTTGCTTTCATCATGATAGGTCTTAATAGGAAACAAATTTAAGTAAACATATCTTATAGATTCCAAAAACCCTCCACAGGTTGCTTGTCACTACCCATGTTTAACAACATACTTAATAATACGAAGAGATTTTAAGCGCTCCCTTCATCTCCTTGTCCATGGTTTAATCTGATTTATAAATATATTTCTCCGTGATGGGGTTTCCTTCGGGTAGGGTTCAATAGCTGTTCAATTGTTGGTTTTTACTAAGTTCGTGCATAGTTCGTGCATGCTTCGTGTATGTTTAGATAGACGAACTAAGCAGGAGGATAGTATCAAAGAAGTAAAATCCAGGTATTGAACAGCTATTAAATAGGGTACTGCCAGGAGTCTAACATTTGTTAAAGCCAACTGATGGGTCAGGGCAAACAAGCCAAGCCTCCTTCAAAGCTGGCCCGATAAGTGGTTTTGGGATTTCGATGGAGGAAGATGCAGACCTACCAGATCAAAGGCAAAGCTTAGTCGAATGTTTTTTCAGCAGTAAAAACCTCTCCGCTGGGCATTTGGAAGGTATAGGTAATCTTGCCCTGCCCATTTGCATTGGCTGCTCTTACGATATGGGCTGTTTTTCCTGTTCCATCAGAAGTGGTAAATAGTTGGGCGGGAGTGAGTTGCCAGCTGACTTTGGTAGCCAGTGGATCAACATCAAGGGTGGCGGTTCCTTCCGTAGGGATGGCATCAGGACAGGTAATCTCAGGGGCCAGGAAGTATTGCCTGACTTTCACCCAGTCGAAATAGGAAGTCTGTGGAGTGACCGGTTTAATTTCACGCGCCATATCATAGCCTTGGGTCACTTGCTGGCTCAATATCAAATTTAGAGGCACCGATGGGAACCAATCATAGCCTTGGTTAATGACCTCATGCTTTAATTTGTCATTGATGAAATACTGTATCCGCTGAGGGGTCCATACACATTTATAGGTCACATATTTTTGTCTTCTCGAAACTGAATAGCTTTTCTCATCCTTGCCCATCGCATTCGCTTCATTGCAGTTAACCGGGGGATCATAGTTGTGAATGACATGCATCATCGTTGGAAAATCACTTGCAGCCGATAGTTCAGCAATGTCAATTTCACTTCCATGGCCTCCGGGAGGGCAGGGGGTTCCGTCATTGCCGATTAACCAAAAGGCTGGCCACGAGCCACTTTTGAGTGCATACCTGGCCCTGCATTCAAAAACCCCGTAACTGAATTTCTGGAGGCTAACGACTTCCCCGCCGATGTAATCTGAATAAATAGGTTCCCACCCCCTGCTGCGCCAAATGCTGTCCAGGTAATGGGGGGTGTGTTGCATCTTCAATTCCAGCTTTCCATCGTTGACCTTAATAGTTATGACGCTATCGACCAGGAAGCCCAAACCTCGTTTGAAATGGGTGGAGGGATTCCAAACGCTTCGGTCTAGCGTTGGTTTGGAAAAGTTTTCATCAAGCGTTGTCCACATATATTTCGGATTGTAGCGGCGGTCAAAGGTTTGTGAATAGATGCTTCCACCTATCAGTACCAGCCCAATCAATGTCAATATAAAACCTTTCATTTTCCTTTTATTTTGAAATGAACACAGCTTCCAGGGAGTAAATGGCTCTTTGATTCGATGTGGCCGGGGAAGTATTGCCTTCAATTTCAGACCATTCATCAAGCAATTTTAGTGCCATTGTTCTCTATAAAGACAGCCTAACAATCGAATGGTTTTAAAGGTTGGAAAGGGTAAGTTAAAGAATTACAATTAATTATAAAATGAATTTCAGTTTACTCATCGGTTGAACTGAAGTTTCCTGCTGAGTAGCTGACAGGTAGTCATCATATTTTATCGGCTTTACAGAATATGATTGGACAAAATCTAATATCTTGCATCTTTATTTAGATCCCCATCCATGAGCTTATCACCCTTGCAGGTTCAGCAACAGTTTGAAATCTACAGCAGCCTTTTGCTTGAGCAGCGAAATTCACAGGGCTACTGGAATGGATACTTGTCGTCCAGTGCTTTGGGTGTAGCGGTAGCCATCACGGCGCTTCGTTTTTATGATGCCAAGGCCAATGCTCTTGAAATATCCCGCGGTCTGGATTGGCTGAAGGCAAATGTGAATGCCGACGATGGGTTTGGCGATTCGCCAAGGAGCGTTAGCAATGTCAGTACCAGCTTGTTGTGTTATGCGGCCGTGAAAGTTTGCAGTACGAAGGATGAGGATGAGCTGTTGCTCCGTCAGGTAGGCCATTATCTACTTTCCCAAAACATTGATGTTCATTCTGAACAACTGATACCCGCCATTTTAGACTTTTACAAAACTGACCGTACATTTTCAGTTCCCATTTTGACCATGTGTGCCTTGTGTGGTGTACCAGGCCATGAAGCATTTGAATCCATTCCGCAACTGCCCTTTGAGCTTTCGCTCTTGCCGCGTTCACTTTACCGAATGCTCAACCTGAGCGTGGTCAGTTATGCCATCCCTGCACTTGTGGCCGTTGGCATTGCCATCTTTCAATTCAAGCGACGCAAGAATCCACTGATGCGCATGGTACGTAAGGCTTCTGTCAATAAATCGTTGGCCCTGCTGCGACAAATTCAACCCCAGAGTGGAGGATATTTGGAAGCCATCCCGTTGACGGCCTTTGTGAACCTGTGCCTGATGGAATCGGGCTACCGCGACCTGGAAGTTGTCAGGGATGGAATGAATTTTCTGAAAGGCTCTCAACGCGGGGATGGAAGCTGGCCCATTGACATTGACCTTTCAACCTGGGTAAGCACACTGGCAGTTAAATCATTGCGCCATCAACTGGATGAGGTGATGCCGATTGCTGAACAGCAGAAGGTTACGGCTCATTTTTTGTCCATTCAAAATAAAATAATCAATCCCTTTAACGGAACCAGGCCAGGAGGATGGGGCTGGACATCGCATTCAGGCTCTGTACCTGACGGGGATGATACCCCCGGTACGATCCTGGCCTTGCTTGCCCTGAACCGACGCACTCCTGAATTGATCCAGAAACCTGTTTTGAATGGATGTGTCTGGTTGTCAGGACTCCAGAACAGTGATGGTGGGTTCCCTACCTTTTCGAAGGGTTGGGGCAAGCTTCCATTTGATCAGAGTTGTGCAGATCTTACCGGTCATGCTATTTTGGCATTGGCGAAAGTGGATACTGCCTTTCATGCAACAATAGATTCCAGTCAGCAGTCACTTTTGAAAAAATCGTTTGTGAGGGCTATCATTTACCTTGAAAAACATCAGCACCCATCCGGGTACTGGCTTCCCTTGTGGTTTGGCAATCAACATACAGCTGGTCATACCAATCCGGTATATGGCACTGCCCGGGTACTTTCTTACCTGAATGAGACCCTGGGAACAGGCATGGGGCGTGACTATGAGGTGATAATAAGATTGATGATCAAACGTGGATGCGCATACCTGGCTTCTGCTCAGAATCAGGACAGCAGTTGGGGCGGGGCAAAAGATATTCAGGGGAGCATCGAAGAAACTTCATTGGCCGTCACGGCATTGATACGAAATGGCTACCGGGCGGAATGTATGGCAGCACTCAAGTGGCTTGATCTAAAAATAAAATCCGAGGGGATGATTGCCTCACCCATCGGATTGTATTTTGCCTCCTTGTGGTACGACGAAACGTTGTACCCCTTAACGGCTTATGTAGAGTGTTTGTCTGCAGTGAATGGAAGCTTGAATCCTGCGTAAATGTGGTGCTGTTATTTCACCACAACGGCTGGACTTACTTTTATTTCCATCAGATAGCCTTTGCAAACCCCTTTCACCTTGATGGGCTTACCGGGCTCCAGAGATTGGACGATCGCCTGATTGGCAGTCACCCAATTGCTGTCGAGCTGACAACTGACTCCCTGCATTTCATCTTCCAGGATCAAAAGCGTTGTTCCATTGGGAAGCTGGTTCTTGGTGGCCAGCTTGCCACTGATCTCAAGTATTTTTTCGCTGTATTTGGCGGTAGCGGCATTTTCATCCTTCTGAAATTCATTGATTAAACCAGTAGCCTCCACTTTAAAGTCAGGCTTCAACCTATTCACATCTGCATGAGGCTTAAAAAACATTTTAAGGCCTATCCCTGTTCCAACTACAACTACAATAAGAATAATAATAAGAATATACCTGATTTTCATGGTTGGGTTGATTTTTGGGTTCTCAATTGAAGAATCTGTCGTTCAGGAAACAGGTTCTATGCTGTTTCAGAAGGGATTGCAGAGAGAGACAGAAGGCAGAAACACCTTACTGTCCGTAGGGAAGATAAGTTACTTTCACGGTGATGTCCATTTCTTTGCCGATTTTATCGCGCACCACCGATGGAATGGTAATGCCATAATCTTCAGGCTTCACTTTGAATTTGGAGGTTCCCACCAGTTTGCCATCTTCCAGCCCAAGGGTTCCGGGAACAGTAATGGTTTTTTCCACCCCATGCACATTTAATTGACCTGTGATCTTGATGTCGGTCACCGGCCCTTTCAACATGTCTTTGGTATAGCCTTCAATTTTACCGTTAAATTTTGATTTAGGGTATTTGGTACTTTCCATGTAATTTTCGTTGAAGTGCTCTTCCATCAAGGCACGTCTGAAATGGAAGGTGGTCATGAGGGCCTGGAATCCGATATCGCCGGTTTCGCCATTCAGAATGGAGACCGCTTCGTTGCTCTCACCCAGGATATCTTCCATGGGAGTGAGGGAATAAAACGAGATATATGCATTTTTGGAAATAAATTTGCCTTGCCCAAAGACACCTATTGATGCCACGAGCAATCCGAGAAGGAATAGTTTTCTTAACATGGCTTAATTTTTTTAGTTATAACGTAAAAACCCGAGAAATGTTGAATCCTAGATGAATATCTCCCTTGGCCCAACTTCCGGTGGTGGCTGGAATGAAGGATCCTTCGCGCATTCCCTGAGAGTTGGTGAGCATGATTTGGAATACATGCCCCCCTGTTTCAATGTCTACGCCTACGGCAAGGGCATTGTAATACCTGGTATCCATATATTTAGCATTTGGATTGTAGGTGTAATAATACTCTGCGTTGACCGAAAGGCGTTTGGTTAATTTATACCTTGCACCTGCCCCCAAGGCAAAGAGATCATTTTGGTCAAGTTCTGTTTCTACCAGGTTGCGATGGATATAGGTGGGAGTGAGTTGAATCGATAAATTTGGGTTAATCTTCCGGGCAATGAGCAATTGCTGAACGAAGGCCAGGCGGGATGAAAAATAATTGGAGGCCCCTGCAGGTCTGACCGGGAACATGATGGTATTTAACTCCACGGAGCTGAAATAGGATAAGTGGATGGGCATGGATCTTGCACCAGAAGATTGTCTGAGCAGGCGGAATTTACCAAAGGCATCGTATGTTTTGTTGAAGCTTCCCCGTCCGGCACCCACCATTAACCAATCCTTTAACCCGTATTCGAGACTGAAATGAATCACTGACTGATCGAGCCCGAACAAGCCGTAGGCACCGTTGTTCAAGGTCCCAAAGCGATGTGAAATACGGAATTCGAGTTGCTTTTTCTTCATCTGCTCAATGGAATGCCCATTGATGATGCGCGTTGATTTAAACGTTGCTGTGGCAAAGTCAACTGTTGGTTTTGTTTCTGCATTCAACAGAGAATCCAAATCCTGACTAAAAACACTGCCGGAGAAAAGGAGAAATATTCCCAGGAATAGATAATATAATTTTTTCATGAACCGTATTTTAGTTGTTGGGAGTTTGGTTGTCATACCATTTCTGCAATTGACTGATTTCGCAATCGATGAGTTTCCCTCCGTTCTTAGGCATTTTTATATATCCATTTTCCTGCTTGACCGATCCCATTACGCGGGTGTTACTGGCCACATCGTCGTGATTTTCCAGTCTGATTCCTCCTCCTTCACCGTGGCTGACAGCCGCATTGGAATGGCATTGCAGGCAGGGCTGTAAAATTTGAGTGACAGTACCTGAAAAAGTAACCACTGTGTCATCACAAGGATTTGAAACATTGGGATATAGCCGTTCTTCAGAGTCGTAATAACAACCTGAAATGAAGGCAATGGATAGTATGAGTGCAATTTTTATGAGTGGTTTCATTCAGTTGATTTTAGTAGTATCCTGGATTCATTGATGAATAAATTTGAATAGGCATCTATCCGGTTATTGCTGCTGGGCACCTTGTTCAATCCAAATCCTGATCAGCGTTCGGTCGCTCGTTGGCAAGGACCCGTCAGGAGGCATGATCTGGAAGGTGCTGGTCATAGCCTTGTAAGATTTGCTTTTTGAAGCATCATAGGGAACAACTGATCCTATAATGTCATTGGTTTCATTGAAGTTGTAGGGGAGTTCATTGCCTGCTCCATTGTGGCATGTTCCACAATAGCTTGTATAGATGACTTTGACTTTGGAAAAAGGAACTGGCGCCAATTGATCGGCAGGAATTCCGTCGTGCTTGCAGGAGCTTGTAATCACCAGCGCAAAGACAAAGCCCAAAATTACCCATACTGAAAACAATCTGAATCTTGGTTTTATCATCAAGTCTGATCTCATGGTTTCTGGATTAAAATAAGTTCTAAATATACTATTTTTTTAGTTTTCCAGTAGCCCATCAGACACCCATTTATTAAGCAATGCAATATTTTCTGCAGATAGTTTCGTTCCACCCTGGGGCATGAACCCGGAGGCTGTGGTTGCACGTTGAACCCTGTCAAGAATTAATGTGATTTTATTCTTTGTAGTGGTATAATTGTCCCATTTACTGGATTGACTGCCTCCCGCCACATGGCAAGGTGAGCAGGAGTTTGTAAGGAGTGGTTTAACCTGGGCTGTATAGGTCACTTTTCCAGAATTGACAGTGATGGTAACTGATACCGTGCTTCCCAAGGTTCCATTTACAGAGGGAATGATCGAATAGGTGGCTGTTCCTGTTGTGCCCCCAGTTATTGACAACATTTGGCTAATGCTGGTGCCAGACCCTGATGTTGCACCTGAAACTCCCGATTGGACGACTGTCCATGAAAAAGAAGTGCCTGTTATTGAACTGGATAAGGCAATCGCTGTAACAGAGCCTGTTTCGATCGTTTGTGCTGAAGGTGTAGCGGTTGCTATGGGTGGAACAGGTCCTTGAACTACTTTTGGTTTAACAGTAATTGTAACTGCGACAATACTTCCAGAAGTTCCATCTACAGTTGGAATGATCGAATAAGTTGCAGTACCGGCTACTGTTCCTGTTGCGGATAAGGTTTGACTAATGGTAGTGCCAGACCCTGCTGATGCACCTGAAACGCCTGATTGAACAACAGTCCATGAAAAGGAAGTGCCCCCTACTGAACTGGACAAGGCAATCGAAGTGGCAGTACCTGTATCGATCGTCTGTGCCGTAGGTGTAGCTGTTGCCACTGGCGGAACGGGTGCTTCATCTTTGGTGGAACAAGCGTTTAGAATAAAAAATGAGGAAAACAGGAGTAGCGCAAAAATATTTGTTTTCATAAGATGGGTTTTAATATGAATTATTCCTGGTTAGAAATTCTCTTAATTTGCCATAAATTCTGTTAATCCAGAAGAATGAAACAATAACAATCCAGCAATCAAAAATGTTTAATAATAAGATATGCAATCAATCATTTTGACATCCATTGCCTTTACACTATTGGTAATGAGTTAAATATATCAAAATAAATAAGCGATCGTTTTGTTAAAATTGCATGTGATTTTCTCAGCCTGGAGGTGGCTGTAATTTTAGTTCCTACCCTTCAGCCAATTAATAAAATGGCATCGTTTTGATGATTTCGCCATCTGTGGTAAGGTACTCTTTCATCAGGTTGGCCGTCAGGCAAGAATGTACTGGAATGATCTCAATCAGTTTGCCGGGTTTGAAATAACTAAAATCACGGGGTGTGATTCTCAGTATTCCATGTTCCTGTGAAAGCGAATGGAGGTAATTCCTTTCATCCAGAAGTATATTTTTTTCTCCATCATTGACAATGATTCTTCCGAAAAGGGGCTTGCCGTCAATGTTAATAATCGAATCCTTTGCAAAATGGACGGCCCCGCCATAAATGACCACCTCATTGCGTGAAGGATGTGTTGCAATTACAGGGCATATCATCCTGACAGCGATGTCGGTCAGTTTACAAACCCCTATCTTGAATTGCATTAAGTCATAAAATACAAAATTGCCGGGTCTCATCTCGTCCACCCCGTCAAAGTTCTCACAAAGCGTGCAAGAGGGGGTATCTCCCAGTGAGATGATCAGATCAGGCCATTCGGGCTGGTATCTCGCTTTCAATGCTTTCATTTTCAACAGGGCATCAAAATGACGGCTGAAAATATCGTGGGTCGAATTGGCATGATAGGTATGCCCGGTATGTGCCAGGAAGCCTTTGAACTGGAGCAGTGGTGATTTTTGAATACCTTCAAGCAATTGGTCAATGAGCAAGGTGCGGTTGGATTCAATGCCCGTACGATTGTAGCCTGTATCAATTTTGATAAAAACACCCGTGTGCCAGCTGATCTGCTGCTGAAGGGCTTCCAGTCCTTCCATGTTCTCGATCAGCAAGTTTAACTTGATTCGGCCAGCCAGTTCATTGATTTCTGGGATCTCGGGAATATTGATTGAAAGCGCGATGGTGATATCGTCCCAACCTGCCTCTGCAAAATAATTGGCCATCGTAAAGGAAGAAACGGTGATGCTTTTAACGCCTGCAGCACGAAACCATTCTCCAATTTCAGCTGATTGGTGAGTCTTGAAATGGGGCCGGAAATTCAAATGTAGGTTTGCTGCCTTACGGGCCATGGTTTCAATGTTCCGTATGGCTGTCTCCTTATTAAGCAGCAGGGTTGGTCTTGTAATTTCCATTTCCAAATTATAATCACGATTATGCTGAAACATTAACAGATCTAAAAATAGTGATTACAATTGGAATATAAAAATATTCAAAAAAAGAAAGGGAGCCATCTGACTGGCTCCCTTTCTCCTTATTGTTCCATGAGGATCGTTTGTGCCCTGTTGGGGCCCACCGAAGCGATGGTAATTGGAACACCAACTTCCTCTTCGATGAAATTGATGTAGTTGTTAAATTCTTCTGGAAATTCATTCTGACTGGTCAAATGTGTCAGATCGGTTTGCCATCCTGGCAATTCAACGTACACCGGTTTCACCTGGTCGTTCAATTCGAAGGGAAACTTTTCGGTCGTAACACCTTCAATTTCATAACCTATACAAATCTTGATGGTTTCAAACAAGTCCATCACATCGGCTTTCATCATGATTAATTCATTCACTCCGTTGAGCATGATCGAATATTTCAAGGCTACCAAATCGAGCCAACCGCATCGGCGCGGGCGACCTGTAGTCGATCCGTATTCGCGGCCCACATCACGCATGTTCTGTCCATCCACATCAAACAATTCAGTTGGGAATGGACCCATGCCAACACGTGTACAATAGGCTTTAAAGATGCCATATACATTTCCAATTTTATTGGGCGCAATTCCCAGTCCTGTGCAGGCTCCTGCACAAATGGTACTGGAGGAGGTGACAAACGGATAAGAACCAAAGTCGATATCCAGCATGGTTCCCTGTGCCCCTTCGGCCAAAACTGATTTACCTTCCGCAAGGCTGTCATTGATCAGGTGCTCTGTATCAACGATCATAAAGCTTTTCAGTATTTCAATTCCCTTCATCCATTCCTGCTCGAGTTCGGCAAGTTTGTCTGAATAATCGTAATGGTAATAGTTGTCCAGCATGTCTTTGTGTGCCTGAACCTTTGCAGTGTATTTCTGTTGAAAATTCTCAAACAAATCACCTACCCTTAATCCCTCACGACCAATTTTGTCGCGGTAAGTTGGCCCGATGCCCTTTAAGGTTGAGCCGATTTTAGTCAGGCCTTTTGCATCCTCCGAAGCGGCATCCAACAGCCGATGGGTAGGAAGGATCAAGTGGGCCTTTTTTGAAATATATAAGGTGGCATGCAGGTCAACCCCATGTTTTCCAATCGATTCGATTTCCTTTTCAAAGGTGATGGGATCAATCACCACCCCGTTGCCGATCACATTTAACTTGTTCTTGTGGAAAATTCCAGAAGGAATGGTATGCAATACCTGCTTGAAGTTGTTGATTTCGAGTGTATGGCCAGCGTTTGGTCCACCCTGAAACCTGGATATTACTTCGTATTTGGGTGTCAATACATCCACAATTTTACCTTTTCCTTCATCTCCCCATTGGAGGCCTAACAATACATCTACTTTCATTGTATCAAAATTAATTTTAGTCAAACTGAACTGGTCGAATCAATGTGAAAGTGCAGCCAAAGGCATCCTGAGGCTGGTTTGGAATTTCATTACTGGATATTTCACAAAAGTTCAAACGCGTTAATCCGCGAAAACTGAACGGTTGTGCCTGTCAATTTTCACGGAATAAGATGGTTTTATCTATGCGATAAAATTATAAATTATTTGCAGAAATATAGTCAAATCACCTGCCAAAAGCAGATATAGTTTTTCATTCGTCCTGGAATCGATCCCCAGGGATTCAAACACCGCTGGTTGGCCTTGCGGATCAATATTTGATGTATTGACCGTAGATATACAAGGTATGGTGTGATAATTTAAAATCGTTCTTCTGGCAAATATCTTCAATGATATCTCTCAGGCGGGGATCAAAGAATTCGGTGAGCGATCCTGTGCGCACGTCAATTAAATGATCATGTTGCGGGATGGCATAAGCCTTCTCAAATTGAGCAATGTTTTTACCAAACTGGTGGCGAATGATCAATTTACAATCAAGCAGCAAATCCATGGTATTGTAAAGGGTTGCCCGGCTGACGCGATAGTTCTTGTTTTTCATTGAGATATAGAGTGACTCAATGTCAAAATGCCCTTCCCGAGAGTATATTTCCTCCAGGATGGCAAATCTTTCAGGGGTTTTCCGATGTTCATTTTTCTCCAGGTATTCGATGAACATTCGCTTAACAGCTTCTTTGGTCTTTTGGTTATTCATATTTAAACCAATTAAAAATAGAACTCAAAAATAGCATTTTTTTTAATCGGGGAAGGGGATATTGTAATTTATTGTTGTATTTTCTCAATCCGTTCGATGTTGTCAATGCCCTTGATCTTCATCAGGCGTGAAATCAGTTCGGTTAAATCCTGAACATTGTGGATGTATAAATACAAATCACCCTCGAAGATGCCATCGTGGGCGTCAAAATGAACAGTGCGCATGTTAATGTTATTCTGCTTTGAAATGATGGTGGTGATTTCATTCACAATACCCATCCGGTCGAATCCACTGAGTTTAATGCGCGACAGATAAGAGAGTTTCTTGAACTTGGTCCATTCGGCAGTAATGATACTGTCGCCTTGTTGGGACATCATTTTGAGCGCCTCCGGGCAGTTCCTTTTATGAATGATGACATGGTCCTCTGCTGAAATGTACCCCACCACATCATCACCCGGGATAGGATTGCAGCACCTGGCCAGTGAATAATTCAACTGCTCGGGATCTTCCAACAGGATATAGGGTGCCTTCTTGTCAATTTTACCTGTGACAACCGGACTCTCTTCTTTTTTTGTGCTGAATTGCAATTTCCAGAACTTGGCCAGTTTATTCTGCCGCCTGGTTTGCAGGACTTCATCCAGGTTGCCAATTTCAAGGAATCCCATTCCTACCTGGGCGTACAGCTGTTCCTTGTTAGTCAAATTATAATAGCTGCTCAATTTCTTCAGTGTATCCGATGAAGGGACAATTTTGTGCTTGGCCAGCTCATCTTCAATGATCTTGCGGCCCTGCTCAATGTGTTTCTTCCGGTCTAACTTAAATGATTGTTTGACCTTTGTTTTGGCCTTTGCCGAAATGAGAATCGTTAACCAGCTCAATTGAGGCGCCTGTGTTTTCGAGGACAATATCTCGACCTGATCCCCGCTTTGCAGCACATGTGAAATGGGTACCAGCTTATGGTTGATTTTAGCCCCGATACAATGATTCCCCAATTCACTGTGAATTTCGTAGGCGAAATCCAGGACCGTCGCGTTCTTGGGCAAGGTCACCATCCTACCTTTGGGGGTGAAGACGATAATTTCAGACGAGAACAGGTTCATCTTGAATTCATCCAGGAATTCGAGTGCATCTGATTCTGGATTCTTCAGCATTTCTTTTATCTTCTGAAGCCAGCGGTCCAGCTCGTTTTCTATGTCGTTGATGTTCTTGTATTTATAATGGGCTGCAAAACCACGTTCTGCAATTTCATCCATTCGCTGGGTGCGAATCTGAATTTCGACCCATTTACCCTGTGGCCCCATGACGGTTACATGCAAGGCTTCGTAGCCGTTAGCTTTGGGGATGGTAATCCAATCGCGTATCCGATCGGGTTTTGGTTTGTAAATATCGGTGACCAATGAAAGGATATCGAAACATTGCCTCTTTTCCGAGACGTTGGGTTTGGGGGTAAAAACCACCCGTATGGCCAGCAGGTCATATACCTCGTCAAAGGAAACTCCCTTGGTCTGCATTTTACTCCAGATCGAATAAATCGACTTGAGGCGTTCGGTGATGGTAAACTCGATTCCTTCATTCTTCAGTTGTTCTTCAATGGGTTTGATGAACTCTGTTACCAGGTAATCTCTTTTTTCCCGCTGATTTTGAAGCCTGAACTGGATCTGGTTGAAAGCATCGGGGTGTTTGTATTTTAAACTGAGGTCTTCCAGTTCTGATTTGATGGCATACAAGCCGAGTCGGTGGGCAAGGGGGGCGAAAATATACAAGGTCTCTGCCGCAATTTTCAATTGCTTGGTAGGCAGCATCGAATCCAGGGTTCTCATATTGTGCAGCCGGTCGGCAATCTTGATCAAAATTACCCGTACATCATCCGAGAGGGTCATGAGCATTTTTCGGAAGTTATTGGCCTGCTTGGAGTCCTGCTGGGGTGTGAACTCATCGGTGAGCTTGGTCAGTCCATCGACAATGGAAGCCACTTTTTCACCAAACAAATTGCTGATATCTTCCAGAGTATAATCCGTGTCTTCGACCACATCATGCATCAGGGCCGATATGATGGAAGTGGCGCTCAGCCCTATTTCCTCTACCACAATCTTGGCCACCGACAGGGGATGGATGATATAAGGCTCTCCTGATTTGCGTTTTACTCCCGCATGAGCATTGTTGGCAAACTCAAAAGCTTTTTGGATCCGTATTTTTCCCTCATCCGAAACTTTACGGTCGCAGGCTTTCATCAGGTCGTCATAGTAGTCCTGAATCAATCGTTGTTCTGCTTTTGTTTGAAGTTTTGTCATCATGCCTTTCTACACCTAAGTAATCTGTTCCTAAAAGGTAAAGATAGATTATTTCTGAAAAAAAACAGAAAGAGATTCTACCAGATTCCTAATTAAACCAACAGTAGATGGAATATGTTGTGAGCTGAGGCCATTTATTGATGGGATGTACAAATAAATACATCCCACTGACTCATCAAAATGGTTTATTCAAACCGAAGGCTTTCAATGGGGTCAAGCTTGGAAGCTTTTTGCGCGGGATAGAACCCTGAGATGATTCCCACAAAAAAGCACAGGATCACCCCTGCAATGATCCACATCCAGGGAATGAAAAACGGCGTTCCAATCATCATGGCCACCCCATTGCCTGCCAGAATTCCAAATATGATTCCCACAAATCCACCAATCTGTCCGATGGCAATGGCTTCGATGAGGAATTGTTGTTTGACGACCTTGGAGGTGGCACCGATTGCTTTGCGAATCCCAATTTCACGGGTCCTTTCGGTGACCGAAACAAGCATGATATTCATCAGTCCGATGGCCGCTCCAAACAAGGTGATGAACCCGATAATGGTGGCTACCAGTGTGATATTCTTAATATTCTTGAGCAGGATATTTACCAGGTTGTCACTTTTTTCGATGTTGAAGTCACTCTCATCTGCCGGATTCAGGTTCCTGATAATACGAAACACTCCTTCAGCTTCACCCACTGCAGGCTCTATTAGTTCATTGCCTGTGACCTTTATCTGGATCGAGAAATTCATCTGAGGACGCGCGAAATAACTCCTTACATTGGTGTAGGGTAACAGGCACAACTGGTCACTTCCTGAGCCAAACCCGGTACCTTTTGATTTGAGTACGCCAATTACACGATACTTCCCGCCTCCGATACTGATTATTTTCTGCAAGGGTTTTTCCCCGTTCTTGAATAATTTCTTCAATACTGCATCCCCAATAATTACTACATTCTTTCCAGTGATGATTTCATCTTCCGTAAAGTTACGTCCCATGATGATTTCATTGCCCGAAGTAAACAGATAATTTTCATCGCCTCCCTGGACCGAAATGTTGGGATTCGATTTCTCTGAGCCATATTTGACCGTTGCAGTCCCAGTTGCCATGGTCGAGATCGAAACCGAGGAGGGGAAAATGTATTTTTCCTTGAATTCCTTGGCCTGGTAATAATTGATGTAGGAATAATTCTTCGAACGATAGCGCTTGTCACCTATCTGAACGCGCATTCCACGCGAACTAATGGTGAACGTATTGGCCCCCATAAAGGTGAACTCCTTGGTGATGGAGTTTTTGATCGAATCAATGGCTGTCAAAATCCCTACCAGGGCAGTAATTCCGATGGCAATGATCAATACAGTTAAAATCGTACGCAACAGGTTGCTGCGTATGGATTGCAGGGCAATTCGAAGGTTTTCAAAAAATAGCGTTCCTAATCTCATGGGCTGTTTATTGATGAGCTTTTAATAGGTCACACAAAGGTTAAAATAATTACAATCATCTGCTCCCTGGGAAGGGCTATTGCAGTAGATTATTTTCATACCCTGAATTTTGATTAACGACCAATGGTAGAAAATATTCGATTGTTCAAGTTAGAATTCCACGAAGCATTTTAATTTGCGTTATTAATTGCTTGATAAATAAGGATATGAATGATTTTTACATAGCATTTAATATTTTTTAACATCTCTGAAATAACATTTGATCGGCTAATTTCCGTAAACGGGTTCAGTTTGACGTTATTTTGTAGAGTGAAGATGAAAAATATCCTATCTGATAAAAAATTGTATCTATGATCTCTATATTCGAAATTTCATCATCCGAAGCTCCCGATTTTAAGAGATTGATTCATATTGACCCCGAGCAAACCTTCGAGGATTTGCATTTAATTATACAACGAACCTGCAATTTCGACCATTCCCAACTGGCCTCCTTTTTCCTGGCCGACGACTTATGGAGAAAAAAAATTGAGATCACCTCTTTGGATTCAGGTAAATCGACCCCAACCCTCCTGAGCATGAGGAGAACCAAACTGAATCAATACCTCACAGAAACCGGACACAAATTAATGTACGTGTTCGATTATTTCAATGATCGTTTTTTATTCATCGAATTAAAGGAATTACTTATGAAAACTGACTTGAAGGAACCATTTGTTGCCTATGAAAATGGGAATGCCCCTGCTCAATTTCTGATAAATGATTATAGTACCGATGTGGATGTTTTAACCACCGATGAATCTTACAAGAGTTTTGGAGATCTGGAGGATTATTATGAGATTTTTGGTGAAATGGATGCCTAAACAAATGGGGACTTTTTAGTCCCCTTCTTTTTTGACGTTCATTGCCTATCTTTGTACCCAACGCAAACCAAAGCAATGAACACATTGATTGTAATTTTGGGTCCCACCGGGGTTGGGAAATCCGCCATCAGTATCGACCTGGCTAAATTCTATTCTACTGACATCATATCTGCCGATTCACGGCAACTGTTCCGCGAGCTGACTATCGGCACTGCTGTTCCTTCGCCCGGGGAGCTCCAGGCGGTTGACCATCATTTTATTCAAAGCCGATCAATTCACCACTATTACAATGTAAGCGAATACGAAACCGAGGCCATCGAGCGCATCAATGAACTTTTCAAAACAAAGAATCCCCTGATCCTTACCGGTGGCTCGATGCTCTATATCGATACCATCTGCAAGGGCATTGATGAGATCCCTACCGTCACCCCTGAGATCAGGCAAGAGGTCATGGACTGGCACCGTGAGCATGGTCTGGAAGCCCTGCAGCAAAGACTACTTGCCTTAGATCCTGAGTATTATGCCATTGCCGACCTTCAGAATTCCAAACGCCTGCTCCATGCCGTTGAGGTTTGCCAGATGACTGGTCAAACATTTACTTCCTTCAGAACCAATACGGTTCGAGAGCGCCCTTTTCGTATTTTGAAAATCGGTATTAACCAGCAACGTGAACTATTGTACCACCGCATCAATCAGCGGGTGGATCAAATGATGGAAGCAGGCCTTTTGGAAGAAGCCAGAAGCGTATACCCCTATAAGGATTTAAATTCTTTGAATACAGTGGGCTACAAGGAACTGTTTTCCTATTTTGACGGCACCTGTACCCTGGATGAAGCCGTTGATCTGATCAAGCGCAGTTCACGCAAGTATGCCCGCAAGCAGCTCACCTGGTTTCGAAGAGATCACAACATTCATTGGTTTGAACCTGACCAGGTGGAGCAAATTATTGCCTTTACCCAGGCCCAGCTAAAGGCGACAAAATGATACCTTATATATAAGGTATAAAATTTCATCTATAACTTCGTTTGGCATCCATGCCTGGCCGATGATTGAACAGGACAAATACTGAACGAGACATTCGTTGATTTCTTTCAAACCATGGTCTTACAAGCTACCATCCACCTTCCAGCAGCAGCTGCAATGAATTATTTCCACCGCTTCGATTTCACCTCCAGGTTGTTTTTCATGCCACGTGTTGCTTCGCTGAGGCTCATTCATTTCTTGTTCCAGTGGTCATCGATCGCTGCCCGACAGTATGCATCTGTAAGGTAACTGTAATCTATCTGTAATGTATCTGTAATATACAATACAGATACATTACAGTTAGATTACAGTTACCTTACAGATGCATACTGTCGGGCAAGCTTATCGCCTCCTTCATCAGTTTCGGTTTGGAAACTTGCACAAGCAGAGAACTCATTGGTATTAAATAAATTTGTACATTCGTTCAGATTGAATTCACGTTTACAACCCATGACAGAGCAGTTGCCTTCGAAGTTTACCATCCGGGTGTATGCCCTGATAATCAATGATCGAAACGAGGTTTTGGTGACTGATGAATTTCAGTTGGATATGAAGATGACCAAGTTCCCCGGTGGGGGTATGCATTTTGGTGAAGGGACCCTGGAGTGCCTGAAACGGGAACTGATGGAGGAATGCGGTCAGGAAATTGAAGGCCTTGAGCATTTTTATACCACCGATTTTTACCAGAAGGCCTTGTTTTGGGAGGGCTACCAGTTGCTCAGCATCTATTACCTGGCCCGGTTGAAGCAGCCGGAGTCAATGAAGGCATCAACCCGTGCATTTGATTTTGCGGAAATGACCAATGGCAATCAATCATTCAGGTGGGTTTCGGCCGAGGAGTTAAATACCCGTGAATTTACTTTCCCAATTGATAAACATGTTGCACTTTTGTTGAAACAATATTTAAAGGG
Source organism: Prolixibacteraceae bacterium (assembly GCA_036504555.1). Classification (GTDB taxonomy): domain Bacteria; phylum Bacteroidota; class Bacteroidia; order Bacteroidales; family Prolixibacteraceae; genus Aquipluma. The sequence continues at coordinate 38,824 of DASXUZ010000312.1, forward strand.
GCATTCGTGAAAACAATCAAAATCATCGGACCGGCTTATCCTTACAGGGGTGGAATCGCCACGACCAACGAACGGTTGGCCCAGGAATTCATCTCCATGGGTTTTGAGGCCGACATTGAAACTTTTACGGTTCAGTACCCGTCGTTCCTGTTCCCGGGCAAAACACAATATAACCTGAAGCAAGCTCCGGAGGGTTTGACAATTCAGCGAACCATCAGCTCCATTGATCCACGCAACTGGGTAAGCGTCGGCCGGCGGATCCGCAGGCAGAAGCCTGACCTGGTGATTATCAGGTACTGGCTGCCTTTCATGGCGCCTTGCTTGGGAACCATCGCCGGCTTGATCCGCAAGAACGGTCATACCAAGGTGATTTGCCTGGCCGATAATATCATTCCACATGAACACCGGGTGGGCGACCATTTGCTGACCAACTATTTCATACAGCGAATAGATGGGTTGATTGCCATGTCGAAAAGCGTGCTGACCGATGCCTTAAGTTTTAAGAAAGATTTGCAGGTAGGCTATTGCCCTCACCCGATTTTCGACAATTACGGCGAGAGGCTGCCCTTCGAAACGGCCAAGGAGAAACTAAAGCTTGATATTTCTACAAAATACCTTCTTTTCTTTGGCTTCATACGCGATTACAAGGGGCTCGATTTGTTGCTGAATGCATTTGCCGATGCCCGGTTAAGAAAATTCAAGGTCAAATTACTGATCGCAGGGGAATATTATTCAAGTCCTGAACCCTACTTGGAACTGATCAGCAAGAATCAGCTGGCAGATTTGATCGAATTACGGACCGATTTCATTGCCGATGAAGAGGTCAACCTGTATTTCAGTGCTGCTGACATGGTTGTTCAGCCATATAAAAGCGCCACCCAAAGCGGAGTGACTCAAATCGGGTACCATTTTAACAAGCCCATGCTGGTGACCAACGTGGGAGGCTTGTCAGAAATTATTGCAGACGGCAAAATCGGCTATGTGGTGGAACCTGAAAGCGAAAAGATTGCAGATGCCCTGGTTGATTTTTACGAGAATGACCGGATGGGCGAATTTGAAACCAATATAGTGGATGAGAAGAAGAAATTTTCCTGGGAAAATATGGTCAACACCTTTTTATTCGTTTACAATAAAACAACCCACCAATCATGATCATCCAACGAATACAAGAATCGATTGAACTGAAGCAACAGCTATTGGCCGATGTGGGTCTGCTCTCCCGCATTGAGGAAGCCTCCCGGGTGATTGTCAAGGCATACCTGTCGGGCAACAAGACCCTTTTTTGTGGGAACGGGGGCAGCGCTGCCGATGCCCAGCATTTGGCTGCCGAGCTGTCGGGCAAATTTTATATCGACCGGCCACCCATCCATGCAGAAGCCTGTCATGTGAACAGTTCGTTTATGACAGCCGTTTCAAATGATTACGGTTTTGAGAAGGCGTATGCACGTTATGTGGAGGCGGTCGGGAAAGAAGGTGATGTGCTGGTGGCGATCTCTACTTCGGGAAATTCGGAAAATGTGGTTCAGGCACTTTTGCAGGCGCGCGAAATTGGATTTACCTGCATCGTTTTATCGGGGACCAAGGGAGGTAGGATGGCTGAGCTGACCGATCTGCTTATCAATGTACCATCGGATGATACCCCGCGGGTTCAGGAGCTGCATATTTTAATTGGGCACATTATTTGTGAACTGGTTGAAAATGAATTGTTCGGGAAGGGATAAAAGTCAATAATTATTCAGTAACTTTAATGCAAAATTGAAAAGCGATGCTGCCTGAAAATGTAAAGGAAGATATTATTTCTAAACTAAAAAGTTTAAATCCTGAGAAGGTAATACTTTTTGGAAGTTATGCCTATGGTAATCCTACAGAAGATAGTGACATTGATCTTTATATTGTGACAAGAAATCAGACGATCCCGGAGTCATTTTCAGAGAAAATAAAATTGAAGGTTCAGATTTCAGATTTGTTAAACCCTATAAGGGATAAGTTTCCTTTGGATATTATTGTGCATACCCATCCGATGTATGTACGATTTATGGAGTTGGGAAGTAATTTATCTCAGACAATTCGAAATAAGGGGATTCAGATTATATAGTTTGGCAATAGATACAATGAAATATTTGACGAGAGAATGGCTTAATGCAGCAGATTTAGATCTAAAATCTGCCAATCAGCTTTAGCAAGATGAATCTTTGACTCCTATAGTGGCTTTTCATTGTCAGCAAGCCATTGAAAAATTGTTTAAGGCTGTATTGGTCGAGAATGATAATGAGCCTCAAAGAATTCATGATTTATTGCGTTTGTATAAATTGGTTTTGGAATATATTGATCCGTTCGATAATATTATTACATTGAAAATCATCAATGAGTCATACATTGACACACGTTATCCAGGCGAATTGGGACTGCTACCGGACGGTGCTCCAAGTATAAAGGAAGCGACAACTTTTATTGAATTTACCAAAATGGTTTTTACAACAATCAAGGCCCGGCTTAAAGATTAATATTATTCGGAGGGCTATCCTTTGCCGTCACATTTATGTGACGGATATTGTAATCTAAAATCTCAGGAGCTTTATCCCAAACAAAAAAGGCAGCCCATTTGGACTGCCTTTTTATATAGGTATAGGAATTGAACGGAAGGGCGCACACACAGGAGCGCCCATACGCAATTACTTTACTGAGTCCATGTATTCGATCAGTTCAACCACTTTGGTTGAGTAACCCATTTCGTTGTCATACCAAGAAACTACTTTCACGAAAGTAGGAGACAACTGGATACCGGCTTTTGCATCGAAGATAGAAGTACGAGCATCGCCTACGAAGTCGTTTGATACTACTTCGTCTTCGGTGTATCCTAAGATACCTTTCAATTCGCCTTCTGAAGCAGCTTTCATAGCAGCACAGATTTCAGCATAAGAAGCGCCTTTTTCCAAACGAACGGTCAAGTCAACTACTGATACGTCAGGAGTTGGTACGCGGAAAGCCATACCGGTTAATTTGCCATTCAGTTCAGGAATTACTTTACCTACAGCTTTGGCAGCGCCAGTTGATGAAGGGATAATGTTTTGTCCTGCACCGCGTCCACCTCTCCAGTCTTTGGCAGAAGGTCCGTCAACAGTTTTCTGAGTAGCAGTGGTAGCATGAACAGTAGTCATCAATCCTTCCAGAATTCCGAAGTTGTCGTTCAATACTTTGGCGATAGGAGCCAAGCAGTTGGTGGTACATGAAGCATTGGAAACGAATGTCATGTCGTTGGTGTACGATTTGTGGTTTACACCCATTACAAACATAGGGGTATCATCTTTCGAAGGAGCAGAAAGGATTACTTTCTTGGCACCACCGTCGATGTGACCTTGTGCTTTGGCTTTTTCCAGGAATAAACCAGTTGATTCAACTACGTAGTCAGCACCAACAGCGCCCCAGGCGATATCAGCAGGATTACGCTGAGCCGTTACGCGGATGGTTTTACCATTGACAACCAATTGTCCGTCTTTTACTTCAACAGTACCTTTGAATTGGCCGTGAGTAGAATCATATTTTAGCATATATGCCATATAATCTACATCGATGAGGTCGTTGATGGCAACAACTTCTACATTTTCTTTAGCTACTGCAACGCGGAAAACAAAGCGTCCGATACGACCGAAACCGTTGATACCGATTTTAATTTTTGACATCGTTGATAAATTTAATAATGTATAAATGAATAAGGTTTATTTTTTCACAAGACCTTTTTTAATGAAGGCCATACAAAATAAATACTAAATTACCGAAACTTCAAATTTATTTCAGAAAAGACTGATTTTGGACTCGGGTTTAATTTTTTATTAATGTTGAAAAGAAAATCGCCAGCTTTTCGGCAATGAATAGAAGACTGTTTACTGCTTTATTCCCGATTAGAATGGCAAATCCCTTGGCAATTGGGCATAAAAAAATAATATTCAATTCTCAGGGGCTTAAAAATCGGCTACATTCTTTGATTTTAGCCTGTTATAGCCATTTTTGAGAATTCCCAATCAGGCCATCTGGAGTAATGCAGGAATTGGAGCTCGGATGGGGGAGCTAATTCTTAATCTACTCAAAGTGTAAAATATTTTAATAGGTATATAAATATAGTAAAGAATGGCCAATTCAGTCGTAAAAAATATTAAATAATTGTGAGTAAAATAAATCGCAGAACGGGCTTTGTTTTTAATAAATACTGTATATTTATCTTTAATTATCAGGAAGGAAAGGATTCTGAATCCTACTTCAAAAATTTTACAAAAAAGTTATGAGTTTTTTATGTTTTGACTCTGGATAGGACGAATCCATCCAAATACTAGCAAAATAGGTAGGTGTAGCTGATAAATATTTTTATTTTATCTGCTATTATTGTTGTACAATGCTGATAATTTTTATACGTTTGCATTGTAAACACTCTAATTCAATGCGATAAATTAATGCTGAAAATAAAAATGAATTATAAAATTCAATCAATCAATCAATTAAGTTCAATTAAAAACAAATGCTATGAGAAAATCATTTACTCGGCTGTTTAGTATTTTCGTACTACTCTTGGGCCTGAGTTTTCAAATGGCGTATGGAGTCGTCTTTGTTCCGGCGAGTTCTGTACCGACAGATGGAAATTCAAATGCGAAGCCCGCAGATTTTGCGACAAAGTTTGTTGTTGCATTCGATGTAGTACCAGTGATCTCTGATGCTGGTGGTACCGTAGTTATTTACAAGAATAGTGGATTGTTTAAAACACTCCCTATTACCAAGACTTCAACCAGTGTTGTTGTTGTAGGTAAGACTCTTGAAATTACTCATGGTATTACTTCATTTGCACAAGGCGAAAGCTATAGTGTGGCAATTACAGACGGTGCTGTTACCGGTCTTGCTGCAGGAGCTTTGGCTAATGGCGTATTCGACTTTGTCGTTGGAGATTACGTGAGTCCTTTATTATCCTCTACTGCTGCTAGCTTTTCTCCTGTTAAAGGAGCTGTTAGCGTAATGGCTAATTTAAATGGAGGTGCTTTTTCATTGACTGTTCCATTCGATGAAGCTGTTACTACTCCTCTTGTTCCAGGAAACAAAGCCGTATACATCTATAAAGAAGATGGTACTGTTGTTGACATCGTGAAGGTAAGTACCCTGACAGCTGGAAATGGCTTAGGAACTGCTACTATCACTGTACCAGTTGCTGCTACAGCAATTTTCCAGGAAAACACAAAATACTATGTGTCAGTTGATGCAGGTGCTTTTGTGGATATCAGTACAAATAAAAATGCGTTCGGTGGCTTATCCACTGTAACAACCTGGACATTTACAACTCGTGATTATTCTGCTCCTGTTATTAGCGCTACTGTAAGTGATATCACTACATCTGCTGCTAAATTAAACGTTACCTTGACTGAAAAAGGTAAATATTTTTACATCCTTCAGACTGAAGCTACTGCAGATCCATTGACTGCTGCTGCTGTTCAAGCTGGTGGTGTTGCTGTAAACGTAACGACAGCCAATACGGTTGTTACTTCTAATTTAGCTTTACTTGGTTCAACTGCTTATGAAGTATTCGTAGTTTCAGAAAATGCTGAAACTCCTGCTAATTTAGGTTCAACCATTGTAAAGAAGACTTTCTCTTCGATTGACGCTACTGCTCCTCTTTCGATTGCCCGCAACCTTGTTAATAATTCTGCTAAAAAAACATCAGGTGTTTACATGGTGTTTAACGAGCAAGTTAAAGGTGGTGCAGGAACTCTGGATTTACGTTTGTCATCTAACGATTCATACGTAAAACAAATTAGTGCAAGCGACGTAACTTCTAGAAAGATTACTGCTGCTGAAGTAACTGCCAATACTTTTGGTGCTGGCCGTACAGTCAATGATTGGGTAACCGTTATTGATTTTGGTATGACTTTACCAAGCAAAACTGACTACTATGTAGTTTTCCCTTCTGGATACATCAAAGATTTGTCTGACAATACCTTTGTAGGTGGTGTTTTTGGTAACCCTATCAATAAAGTGGACTGGCCAATTACCAGTTCTGATTTTGAATTGCCAACTGTCGCTGTTGCTTTCGCAACTCCAACTTCATTGGCTTCAGACATTACTATAACATTCAATGAAACAGTTCAGAAACAATTGTCAACTACTGTTGATTGGGCTTCTGTATTGGCATTGGAAGTGAACAATGTAGCAGTTCCTTTTACTGTAACTTCTCCTGCTTTGGCTGGAAACGGTTCTGTGATTGTAATTGATCCTACTCCTGCCGCTTTGAACAGCAATACAACTTATACAGTTCGTTTGCGTGCAAATGCAGTTAAAGATTTGAGTGGCAATGCAATTGTTACTGAAACGCTTTATAATTTAACCACTGGTGATTTGGATGCATTTGTTGCTCAGTACGGAAGTTCTGTTGGAGCCACTGCAACAACTAATTTAGTTGCCAATTCAACCATGAAAATTGATTTCAACAAAGCCGTTAAAGTTAATACAACTGGAACTACCTGGGCTGATGCAACTGCAACAAACCTTGTTCCATTTATTACTTTCAAAAAGGGTGTTGATGTAAAAGCCTTTACTGTTGCCTATGATGCAGCTACTTTCACTGTAACCATTACTCCAAACGATCCTTTGGTAAGTAATGCAGGTGATTATGTCGTTACTTTGGATGGTGCAAAAGTGAAAGATGCAGTTGGTACTTTATTAAGTGCTGCTGCTGGTTATGTTGCATCTCAGACTTATGCCATCAGGGATTTTGAAGCTCCTGTTGTTGTTTTAAGTAACGTTGGAAATGTATCTAGTTTGGCCAATCCTACGATTACCATCACAGATGCAAATCAATCAACGATCTCTGGTGTAATCGGCACTGCTGGTTTGCTTGATATTGTAACTTTTAAAGAAAATAGCTCTAATGGGGCTAACCTTGCATTTGCTGCAGTTTATGACAATCTTACTGGTGTTCTTACCGTGACTCCAACGGTTCCACTGGCTGTAGGTAAAACATATTACTATGGTATTGGCGCTAATTTAAAAGATGGCAATGGCAATATCACTACTGGTAAGTTTGCTACTTTCACCATTGTTGCTGGTGCTCTTGCTCCAACGATTGTGGCCAGTACTTATACGATCAATGGAAGTGCACAAACTCCAGTTGCAACTAAGCTGGTAAATATTGTTCCAAAAACTGGAAATATTGTTACTGTTAGTGTTACTTTCAACGATAACATCAAGGAAATTAAAAGTGTTCCAACTTACAATACAATTAGTTTAACTGATGGCGTCACTACTTGGTTAGCCGATGTTACTCCAACTGCTGTAAGTGGAAATACATTAACTGTTAATTTCAGTATTCCTGCTTTAGCAGCTTTGGTTGATGCCGGAAAAGAATGTACAATTTCTTTACCAGCTGGTATCGTTCAAGGATCAACTGCCTATACAGGTACTACTTTTGCACAATTTGCAGGTACTACTATTCTTTTTGATTCAAAAGATTTAACTGCTCCAACTGTGAGTTTAAATACTCCAGCTACTACCAACGTTGCATTGAACACTGCCCTTAAATTGGCACTCAATGAAAAAGTAGTATTGGGTTCAGGTAATATCTTGATTAAAAAAGGTGCTACTACCGTTCAGACCATTGCAATCAACGCTACCAATGTAACGTTGGATGCTGCTGGCACATTGGCAACTGTTGTTAAAACTGATTTGACTGATTATAATACTGCATATACTGTAGAAGTTCCAGTAGGTGCTTTTAAAGATGATGTTTCTTTAAACAGCAGTGTTGTAAATACATTCGCATTTACAACTGTTGTTAATCCTCAACCTACAGCTACTGCTTTATCGCCTGTTGATAATTCAGATCAACTTGCCATCAGCCCACTTACTTTGGGTCTGACCATGAGCGAAGAAGTTGTAAAATATGATCCTTTGGTAGGTACACGCAAATTGTGGTACCTGGTTAAAGAAGGTGCTTTAGGAATCAGGGCTTCATTCAATGGAAGTAATGATCTTGTGATGAATGCAGGAAATGATGTTGTTGTTGCAAACAATTACATTGAAACTGCTTCTGTAGGAATTTCAGGAAATGTCGTATCTATTTCAACTGGATTCACTCCTGTTGCTGGTGAGAGATATTATGTGTTAATCACTCCTGGTTCTTTCCTTGATAAATCAACTGGTGTGACCGTTGGTGGCAATCCTATTCCTGGTGTATTCGCCGGAGTAACAACTGCTACTGAATGGAACTTCACAACCAAAGATGAAAATCCTGGAACAGTTACTTTCGTTTATACCAAACGTGCTGATGATTTAGTATCAGTAACAAGTAATATCACCATTAATTTTACCCGCCCAATTAAAAAGGCTGACGGTAGTGTAATTAATGATGCTGATGTTGCTAACCTGTTTGTTTTGACCAAAACTGCAGGACCTGTAACAGGTGCAGCTGTAAAAGCTTTTGTTGGAACAATCAGTGCTGACAAGAAAACTGTTACTATCCTGAATAGTTCATTGGTAACTTTGGGTGAAATGACTGCCCTATCTACTTACACCATTGGAATGGTTTCTGGATCAATGATTTATCAGAATAGCGCTGCTATTGCTGGTGCATTTGATACCTTCAACACTTCTGATTATACTGCACCTGTTGTTGCTGCTTCTATCACTTCAGCGATTGCTGATGTTAAGAAAGATGAAGCTACCATTCAGTTTGCAGCTACCGATAATGTGAATCTGAATACACTGTATTATACCATTCAAGCTGGCGATAACACAACTGCTGCACCTGCTGCTGCTGTTGTAAAAGCTGACAAGAGCCAGGCTATTACAGGTGTTGCTGATGCAAAATCTTACAAATTTACAGGTTTGGCTGAAAAGACCAGCTATGTAGTTTGGACAGTTGCTGTTGACAAAGCCGGCAATGAATCTGCAGTTAGCAAAGTTGTATTCAAAACTGATGATGCTACCAAACCATTGATGGCAACTTTACCAACCAACTTTGTTGGTGGTACATTGACTTTCATTTTCAATGAAGCAGTTACTCCAGCTAACAATAGCGTTCGTATTTTGGATGCCACTAGCATGACTCTATTAGCCACTTTAAATTTATTGGCTGATCCTTCTGCTACTCCAAATGCAAAACTTTTGGTTACTAGTGCATTTGCTCCTGCCACTACCAATGCTTTGGTTAACTACTATGTAGAAATTGATAAAGGCCTGGTTGGTGATGTTCCTGTTGTAGCTGGTGATGCAGTAAACTATTTCGATGGTTTATTCCGCACTGACTTGATGGTAACTTCTAAAGATGTAACTGCTCCAACATTAAGCAGTACAACTCCAGTTTTACCTGCTACAGATGTAGATCTTAACTTCAACATCAAATTAACTTTCAGCGAAGCTGTTAAAAAAGCAACTACTCTTCCAGTCAATGCATTTTATGTAGAAAAATGGAATGGTACAGCTTACGAAGCTTTTGAAGTAGTTGATCCTGCTAACGTTGTAACCAACGGAACAAGCGATGTCATTCTTACTGTTTCACGTACATTGGCTAGCACTACACTTTATCGTGTATCTGTTAATCTTGCTTCATTTACTGACTTAAGCGGAAACGTAGCTACTGGTGGTGTAATCACCAATACAATTACAACAAAAGATGTGGTTGCTCCAACTGTAGTTTTTGCTCCTGCAAAAAATGCTACTGGTGTATTAATTACAACAACTTCTGTTTCGCTTACCTTTAACGAAGCTATTCGTTTACTGGATAATTCAGCAATTGATTCTTATGACCTGGATTCTTTGGTATACTTCAAGAAAGATGTTACTCCTGTAGCATTTAGCGCAGTTATTGACGGAACAAATAAAGTAATCACCATTACTCCTGCTGCTGCTCTTGTTAAAGATGCAACTTATACTTTTGGTTTTAAAGCCAAATTTGAAGATGTTTCAAACAATGCAACTGCTGCTGATGCTGCTACTTTCAGAACAGAAACTACTACTATTGCTGCACAGTATTTAAGCTGGACTCCAGCCAAGAATACAACTACAGCTCCATGGTTAGGAACTGCTGCTCCGATCACTTTAAACTTTACAAGCCCTGTATTTACATTAAGTAGTGTTGCTGCAAATAACAATTTGCCTATCACAGCTGCTTATTTGGCCAATACTGCTTTAGCGGTTTATAAAGATGGTGTTCAGATTACTGATTTAACTACTTTGATTTTCACTGTTGTAGATAACAAGACATTTACTGTTGCACCTAAAACCAACTGGGGAAGTTCTTCAGTGATCAAGGTGGAAGTAGTTGGTGGAACGCTACAATTGAATGAAGGCAACGTAGTACAGTTAACTGGTACTCCTTTCGATGCAAGCACATACAAAGCACAGGATATCATTGCTCCAACTGTAGTAACTTACGTTCCTGCAAAAGTTGGCTTAGCTGGTGTTTCTCCTGTTATTCCAAAAACAAGTACCTTACAACTGATATTCAACGAAGATGTCAAAGTATCAACTGGTATTTATGAAATTCATCGTTGGGATGGTGTATTGGTAGCTTCTGGTAACGTTACTGTTGCTGATGACAAACGTACTGCTACTTTAGGCAGTCTGTCAGGTCTTCCAACTAACCAGGAATATTATGCAATTGTTAATGCTGGTGTTGTAGTTGATGTAACTGACAACAATGCATATGCTGGATTAACTGATATCAAGGCTTGGAAATTTATTTTGAAAGATGACGCTATTCCACAAATTGTAGCTTATCTTCCAACAACAGACAACCAACCTGTTACTACAAAATTAACTATCAATTTAGATCGTCCGGTGGTTCTTACAGGAGCTGGTTATGTAGCTTTGTATAAATCTGCTGCTGGTGGCGATGCAATTCAAATATGGCGTGGTGCTGACAATGGTACAACTGGTGCATTTAGTGTATCTGGAAATACTGTTACTGTTAACATTCTTCCATTGGATGTAAATACCAAGTATTTTGTTGAATTATCTGCAAACACTTTCGGTTCTGCAGCTGACAATAGCAAAGTACAAGCTGGTGTAGCAAGAGCTGACTGGTCGTTCACGACTGAAGTAAATGCTAACCCAACATTGGTTGCACAAGTACCTGCCAACAATGCAAATGGTATTTTACTTGATCAGGATCTTCAGATGACATTTAACATGCCTGTTGAAGCTGGTTCAGGAAGTATCCAATTACATGCTGTTGATGGATCATTGGTTCTTAACTTTGATGTGAAGGGTGCTGATGTAACCTTCGCCAATGAAGTTGTATCTGTTGCTTTACCAAAATTGGCTGAAGGCAAACAGTTCTATGTAATTATCCCTGCTACTGCAATTCGTAATAAAACATTTACTCCTGAATACTTCGGTGGTATTACTGTTCCTTACGATTGGAAATTCAATACAGGTGATTTTACTGCTCCTACTGTTGCTGCTAACCCAGCCAATGGAAACGCAATGCCTTTGACATTCAATGTTACCTTAACATTCAATGAAAAAGTAACTGGTGTTTCTGCTACTACTCTTACAGTTTCAAAAGGAACTATCAATTCAGTTTCTAACGAAGCCACAGGTACTATTTATGTAGCTAATATTACTGCTCCTAGCTTGGCAGACGTAATCTTAACTGTACCTGCAACTGTGAAAGATGTTGCTGGAAATGCACTTGTTATTACTAAGTTCACTTATAAAGTAGATAATTTCGATGCTCCTAAGTTAATTAGCTGGACTCCTGCTGATGGTTCTAAAGGAATTAAGAAAGACACTGCTTTGGTAATGACATTTGACAAACCTATCGTTGCAGGAACTGGTAAGATCTCTATTTATAACTCTTTACTGCAGTTATTCAAATCTTACACCCTTACTGCTGCTAATATTGTTGGAAATGTAGTTACTGTTCCTGTTACAGGTTTACCTGATGCAACGACTTTCGTTGTTGATTTCGAAGCCAATACAGTTAAAGATCTTTTGGGTCTTCCAGTTGCTGCATTAACAGATCCTACAGTATGGAATTTTGAAACAGGTGACAATTCTGCTCCTACGGTAGTTAGTGTTACTCCTGCGATTAATAACAATGCTACTAGTACTTTCGATGTAACCATCCTGTTCAGCGAAGATGTAGTTAATGCTGCTTCTTTTATCACTGTTACTGGTGGTACTGTTACAGTTGCTGGTACTGGTAAATCATATGTTGCTACTATTACAGGTGAAGATGCCGCTGTTATCAAATTAACAATTGCTGCTGGTGTTCCAGATGTTTCTTTAAGAAACAAATTGGCTGTTGCAGTGGTTAAAACCTTTACAATTGGTGACAATACAGCTCCAACCCTTGTAGTTACGGCTCCTGAAGCTCCTGTTGCAACTAGATTTACTGTTGGTTTGACCTTCAGCGAAAAAGTTAGCGGAGTTGCTGATGCTATCACTGTTACAGGTGGTAAACTGGAAGATGTTACTGGATCAGGTGCAAGTTATATTTTAACTGTATCTGCAAAAGAACAAACTGCTGTTACCATCGTATTGGCCAACACAATTAAAGACGTGTCTCCGCTTACCAATAAATTTGCTGGTCAGACATTGACTTATACAACTGGTGACTTTACCGCTCCTCAATTAGTTAGCTGGACTCCATTTGATGTGACTCTTGCTGATAACTATCCTACATTCAAGATGACTTTCAACGAAAATGTAGCTTTGGGTGCTGGTGGTAAATTGAAAGTTTACAAAGTTGCTACTACAACTGCTGTATTAAGTATCCCTGTTACTGCTGCTATGATCAACGGTAAAGAGGTTACTGTAAGCTATACTTATGATCCTGCTACAGGTGGTCTGGACAAAAACGCCAGATACTATGTGTTGGTTGAAGGTTCAGCTCTTACAGACGTTGCTGGAAATAAATTTGCTGGTGTTAGTGATGCTGCTGTCTGGACATTCAAAACCGGTGCTGCCTGGATCACTAAAGTCGACCCAAATATTTCTCTAGAGTTTAAGGTTTATCCAAACCCATTTGTTGATGTTATTAATTTGGTTTCTCCTTCTCAATTATCTAAGGTGGTTATTACAAATATCGCCGGTCAGGTTGTGAAAGAAGTTGTTAATCCTGCTAATAGCATTCAATTAAACGAACTACGTAGTGGTATTTATATTATCTCTCTGTATGACATGGATAATGTAGTTGCCAAAACTGCTAAGATTGTTAAAAGGTAATACCGAATTGATTGATTAAAAAGGGGAAGCTTGAGGGCTTCCCTTTTTTTTTATCCATAAATTTATTAGTCACATACGCTCAGATTTATGAAACTACTAACAGATCATCGTTCTATACGAAGTTATCTTCCCAAGGAAATTGATCCTGCGCTTCTGGTAGAAATACTGGAAAGTGGGATAAGGGCTTCCAACACGGGGAACATGCAATTGTATAGTGTGATTGTCACCAGGGATGGTGAAAAGAAGAAATTAATGGCCCCGTTTCATTTTAACCAGGGCATGGCAGTTCATGCTCCTGTTGTCTTGACCATCTGCCTGGATATTAACCGATTTTACAAATGGTGTTCAGCGAGCCAAACAGAAGCAAATTTCAAGAATCTATTGTGGTTGTTGAATGGCACCATTGATGCCTCAATTCTGGCTCAAAACATCTGTATTGCCTCTGAAAATCAAGGTTTGGGTATTTGCTACCTTGGTACGACACTTTACAACGCTGCTGAAATCTCGGCAATACTCAAATTGCCAACAGGGGTTATCCCCATTACTGCATTAACGATTGGATATCCTGATATTATACCAGAGCAAACTGACCGATTGCCTTTTGAGGCTGTTGTGCACTATGAAGAGTATACCGACTTCAATGAATTTCAGATAAGGGAAATATACCGGGACAAGGAAACCCTTGTGTCTTCAGAAAAGTTTGTAGCCGATAATGGGAAACAAAATCTTGCACAGGTTTACACTGAGGTTCGGTATAAAAATTCTGACAATGATTTCTTTTCTCAGAAGTTAGTAAAGATGTTAACCGAACAGGGGTTTAGCCTGGAATAAGCTCAAATACGATCAAGACGTTTGACGAGTTTATGAAAGTAATATTTGATGGGGTTTTGATATTTCAATTGTTTCCATGGCCTGCTGCTGTGAGGTTTATGTAATACTCCCATCGATGTTACCAGGTAATTGTTTAGTCCCAACTGAACTGACTTCCTGGAGATAGAAACGTCGTACCAATGTTTCTCAATTGAAAGTGTTTTAAAGTCATATTGCTGTAACAACTCAGTGGTCAGCAAGGTACAGCAGAAACTTAGACTGTGTTTAGTTTTTACTATCTCTTTTTTCGAGGATTTAAAATTTAAATAAGGAAAATTGATTTCCCCTGCTCGATTGACCGTGACGGCTGCCACCATTCCACACATATTCAGTTCCTTTGAATGGCGGATTAATTCCTTGAATGTTTCTGTTTTGACTTCAACGTCTGACTCAACTATAATCAAGGGGACATTGAGTTCCAACGCCTTAATTTGAGCCATCTGCAATACCAACCTGTAATTAGGTGATGGGGTATTGGTAATCTCTGCTAAATTAATCAGTTCAAAATTATATTGAAGTTTAATTTGTTGCAATTTAAGCGAAGTTTCTTCTGTACTGAAGTCGTTGTAGATGCAATATAGAAAATTTCCTTCCGATTGGTGGATCGACTGAATGGTCTCAATGGTTGTATTCAAAGAGTCTTTTACCGGCGTAATGATAAGGGCTTCGTACATGGACGTTAAAACTTTCTGTTGAATTATTTATTGTGTAAAGGTCTCTTTGAAATCAAGGCTAAATTTATCACCGAGCTCTTTCAAATCCTTTACTACCTGCTCGTGCAAAAGTATTCCATTTTTCTTACGTTCCATGGTTAGTTCCCGTTCCGGATCCCCTGGAATTAATACCCGGTCTTGCCCTGAAATGGGTTCGGCATTTCTAAAGGTCTGGATCCAGTTATCCATGTGTGCTTTAAATTCCGAAGCGGGTCGGAAGGCATCAATACGGATAGCACCCAGAAAATGTCCAATTCCACTGCCTACCGGATTGGCAGGTGGTTCCAGAAAGGCAACAAATGGAGGAACCCATGGACCGTAATTGGCTCCAGAGAGTACTGCTGAAAAAATATCAACCATGGCCCCAAGGCAGTAGCCTTTGTGTCCACCATGCTCACGGTCGCCCCCCAAGGGAAGCATTGATCCTCCTTTTCGAAGCGCGAAGGCATCTGTTGTAGGATTTCCGTCTTTATCCTGAGCCCAGCCAAGTGGAGCGTCTTCTCCCTTTCGTTGTAATACTTCCAGCTTGCCATTGGCAACCGTAGTTGTAGCCATATCGATTACAAAAGGAGGTTGATTCAATGCAGGAATGGCCACCGCAATGGGATTGGTTCCAAGAAAGCGGCTTTTTGAAAATGTAGGTGCCACCAGTGGGCTGGCATTGGTCATAGAGATTCCGATCATATCATGCTCCAGGGCCAGCATCGCATGATAACCTGCAATGCCGTAGTGATTGGAATTTTGAACAGCCACCCAGCCAGTGCCTGCTATTTTTGCTTTCTCAATGGCTATCTGCATGGCATGGGGAGCAGTGACAAGTCCAAGACCTAAATCACCATCTAGAACGGCCGTACTGGGCGTTTCATGGATGATTTTCATGTCAGGGGTGGCATTGAGTCTTTTCAACTCCCAAAGTCTCACATAGCCGCTTAGACGAGCGACCCCGTGAGAGTCAACTCCTCTCAAATCTGCCTGATTTAAGCAATCGGCTGCTACCTTTGCCTCAGCGTCTGGGCAACCCATTCGCTGGAAGATCTGAAAGGTATATTCTTTTAAATAATTTGCATCAAATTTTATCATGGAGGATATTATTCTCTGTTAAAATCTCTGGCTGAAGCCTGGTTGACCGGCATAATCAGTATATCATCAATGTTTACATGCGCCGGACGGGTAACGACAAAAAGGATGGTTTCAGCAATGTCTTTTGCATTCAAAGGGGTAAAACCTTTGTAAACTTGTGCTGCCTTTTCCTCATCTCCACGAAACCTGACCAACGAAAATTCTGTTTCAACGGCGCCAGGAGAGATGGCGGTAACTTTAATTCCAGAAGGCATCAATTCAATTCGCATGGCCTTTGTAATGGCAGCAACTGCATGTTTGCTGCCGCAATATACCGATCCATTGGGATAAGCTTCTTTCCCTGCGATAGACGATAGGTTGATGATGTGCCCACTGTGCCTTTCTACCATCCAGGGAGAGACCATTCGGGTGGTATAAAGTAATCCTTTGACGTTGGTATCGATCATATTATCCCAATCATCCACATCTGCCGAATTTACGGGGCCTAATCCTGCTGCCAATCCTGCATTGTTGACTAAAACATCAATTGCTTTCCATTCATCCGATAGTGATGACAGGGCCTTCTCAACTTCGGCTCTTTTACGGATATCAAAGTTTAATATTTGAACTTTGCAGTTAAAGTTCGACTCCAATTCCTTCTTTATTGCTTCAAGTCTTTCTTTTCTTCGCCCAGTAAGGATTAAATTAAAATTATTTTGTGCGAGTAAAAAGGCTGTCTGATGACCGATTCCAGCTGTGGCTCCGGTGATTAAAGCTAATTTCTGATTCATTTAACAAGTGGGTTAATTAAAAAGCTAAAATTAAAAATATCTGAAAACTTATGGAATAACAAACTACTTAATTATTTTTGTTTCTGCATTTACAGAAAAATAGACCCATTATGATTGAACAAAAAGAAGAAATTCAGGAATTTACCATTGATCTGATTCCAGAAGAACAAGATATTAAGGATATTATATTTAATTTAATGGTGGACCCTAACTTGGCGCCCATTAATTATTTTAACGACTTCAGTGAAGAATCGATCGATGTTTCGGTCATGTCGAACGGTGAAACCGATGAGACTGGGATTTTTAGTTCGGAAAATGGGCAGCTAATGGCCATGACGACCCATGCTTTGCACCATCATCTCGAATTTGATCCACAGCAGGCTACTGAAATGCTAATCGCCAGAGCTGTTCGTAAAATGGTCTGTTTTGGGGCTGTTCCCGAAGCCGTCAGTTCTTTTTTGTACCATATCAATATTGCTGACCCCAATGGACAGTTTATTGCTGCAGGGGCAAAAAAAGGATTGGAAAAGGCTTGTAAAAAATTCAATATCAAGCTTACCGATAGGAAAATACGATTTGATTATTTTTCGGCACATGGACCCGTTTACCCTACTATTATTATTAGTTTAATGGGTTCGGTACCTGATAAGGAGAAAATTGTAACCCATAATTTCAAGAACAAGGGTAACAATATATTCATGATTGGTCGTTCCTATGATGATGTAAATTCTTCAGAATACCTGGAGTTTTATCATGAGATTTCGGAATCTGGATTGCCTGTTTTCGATCTGGATACGGAAGGTCGTATGAATGAGGTCATGAAACGATTAATCAGCGAAGGGATACTGACCTCGGCCAATCCTGTTGGAAAAGGCGGATTGTTTTTCACTCTATTACGTGCTGGAATGCCTTCTGGATTTGGTTTTGATATCACGACAGACGCCGAGGTCAGAAAAGATGCTTTCCTCTTTGGAGAAGCGATGGGACGTATCGTGGTAGGTGTTCTTCCCGCGAAAGTTGACGATTTTGTTGATTTGATGAGTAGCCTAAAAGTGCCATTTTTTGCCTTGGGACATGTCACCAAAGGGGAAATCAGGATTGATGATGAGTCATTCGGATACATCGATAAAATGACACCGGCGAATTAGTTTTATCAGTATGCAAGTAACCCCTTATAAAGATTCGAATCAGCACAAAAAACAACAGGTGGAGCAAATGTTTGATAACATTGCTCCACGCTATGATTTTTTGAACCATTTCCTTTCACTGGGCATTGACAAGCTATGGAGAAAAAAGGCCATCCGTATTCTTTCGGACTATAAAACCGATGTATTACTGGATGTCGCAACCGGGACAGGCGATTTTGCCATTGCTGCCATGAAACTGAAACCTTCAAAAATAGTGGCTTTCGATATTTCAGAACAGATGCTGAATGTTGGCCGTATCAAAGCTGAAAAGCTTGGTTTGGAGACTTCAATCAAATTTGTAAAGGGTGATTCGGAGGCAATGCCCTTTTCTGACCGTCAGTTTGATGCAATCACAGTGGCTTTCGGAGTACGTAATTTTGAAAATCTGGAGAAGGGATTGAAAGAATTTCATCGGGTTTTGAAACCAAATGGAGTGGCTGTAATCCTTGAATTTTCAAAGCCCAAGTATTTCCCTTTTAAACAGTTTTATTTCTTCTATTTCTTCACTATATTGCCCTTGGTTGGACGTTTGGTTTCAAAAGACAGTTCTGCATATTCGTATTTGCCAGAATCGGTGATGGCTTTTCCTGATGATCAGAAGTTTTTGTCTATCTTAGAGAGTTGTGGATTTTCCAGATCAACGCAGAAACGACTCACTTTTGGAATTGCCACCATTTACATCGCTCAAAAATAACTCCTGCATACAATAATTTTGTAATATTGGTGTTTTATGAACAGTTGAAAAAAACTTTGTATTGTGAAGCGTTTCCTATATATATTCTTTCTTTTGTTGATGGGTTTAAACTCACTGGCTCAGAGACAAGTGGTAAAAAACCTAACTACTTTTGATGACAAGCGTCTTCACTTTGGGTTTACCCTGGCACTGAATGCCCTCGATTTTGGCATTGATCATTATCCACTTGTTACTGATAATAGTAAATATCAACCTTTAGCTCCGGAGACAATTAATGGTGTACCTATTGACTTGACGAAACCAATCAGAGCTGATGTTTCAAAGTTGACCCCTGGTTTTACCGTTGGAATTGTAACCAATCTGCGCCTATCCGAATCATTCGATCTTCGCTTTTTACCAGGGATGTCCTTTGGTGAGCGAAAACTTGTTTATAACATTGATATTAATGATAACACCCTTGCAATCAGTCCTAATACATACGGTTATACAGATTTTTATTCCATTAAATCAACCTTCCTGGACTTTCCTCTGTTGATCAAGTACAAAGCAAGACGGATGAATAACCAAAGGCCTTATTTAATTGGAGGGGTAGCCTACCGTATCGATATTTCCAAAACAGGACAGGAAGATTTGGTACGGCTTAAACCATTCAGCTCCTCTATTGAAGCGGGGATGGGTTGGGATACTTATCTTCAGTTTTTTCGCTTGTCAACGGAGTTCAAGTTCAGCTTTGGATTAACGAATATACTGGACAATGGGCCAAAATCAACTCAGTTACAGGTTTACTCCAATACTTTTTCAAAACTGACATCCAATATGTTTATACTTAGCTTTCATTTCGAATAATTTGAAACAAGAAATCAATCTGTCGCTTACGCCCAAACAGGCGTCCGACGAACAATTTTATAGGCCCATCGTGGCTGAAAAACTTCATATCGGGGAAGAACGTATTCTCCTGATCAATGTAAGGCGTAAATCGGTGGATGCCCGACAACGCGCCATTCGAATTAATTTAGGGGTCGAAGTATTTATTGATGAACTCCCGGTAGAAGAGAATATCCATTTTGAGTATGACTTGGTTGACCGCCAACCGCCAGTGATTATCATCGGTGCTGGTCCCGCTGGACTATTTGCAGCTTTGCGGTTGATCGAACTGGGATTTAAACCCCTTATTTTTGAAAGAGGGAAGAATGTGAGCGAGCGCAAACGCGATATTGCCAAAATACATCGTGAGCATTTGGTCGATCCTGATTCAAACTATGGTTTTGGAGAGGGTGGGGCTGGTACCTTTTCAGACGGTAAGTTATATACCCGATCGAAGAAACGAGGTGACATCCGCAAAGTACTGGAGGTTTTCTTTGCCAATGGAGCCTTGCCCGAAATCCTGGTGGATGCACATCCGCACATCGGCACCAATATGCTCCCGGGAATCATTGCCAGCATCCGAAATAAAATACTGGAGGCAGGGGGCGAAATTCATTTCAACAGCCGTGTTGAAGACCTGATCATTGAAAACGACCGTTGCTCCGGGATCATGCTTTCAGATACCACCATCATTGAAGCAGAAGCGGTGATTCTGGCCACCGGCCATTCTGCCCGCGAAATGTTTGAGTTGTTGTATTCCAAAGGCGTTTCAATTGAAGCCAAAACTTTTGCCGTTGGTGTGAGAGCTGAACATCCGCAGGAACTCATTGATTCGATCCAGTACAATCAGCCCTTGCGCGGTCCTTATTTGCCACCAGCCAGTTATTCATTTGTTGAACAGGTCGAACAACGGGGTGTCTATTCATTTTGCATGTGCCCCGGTGGAATGATCGTCCCTGCGGCCACTGCTCCCGGGGAAATGGTTGTCAATGGAATGTCACCCACCAAAAGGAATACCAATTTTGCCAACTCCGGCATGGTGGTTGAAGTAAGGCCCGAAGACCTGGCTGAATTCAGACATCTGGGCGTATTTGCTGGTCTTGAATTTCAACGTAATATCGAGCGGCTATGCTTCGCCCTGAATGGAGGTACCCAGTTTGCACCTTCACAACGGATGGCAGATTTTGTGCAGGGAAAATTCTCCCAGGATTTACCCGAATCGTCCTATCATCCAGGATTGGTGTCGGTTCCTTTACACGATAAGCTCCCCAAAAGAATCAGAACCCGCCTTCAGGAAGCCTTTTTAATGATTGATAAAAAGGCCCACGGATACCTTACCAACGATGCCATAGTGGTAGGGGTTGAATCCAGAACCTCTTCGCCCATCCGAATACCTCGCAGGGAAGATACATTGGAACATGTAAAAGTTCAGGGACTTTATCCCTGTGGAGAAGGTGCTGGTTATTCGGGTGGAATTGTATCCTCGGCCATGGATGGCGAGCGGTGTGCCGAAGCCTTTGCATTGAATTACAAGCACAGCAGATAAGCAATTGCATGGTTCCTGGTAGTAGGTATGTAATCGCAGAACCATCACTTCATGGCAGCAGTCGCCTGCTATGGGTTTCTTAAAATTACCAAAATTGCCAAAATAACAATCCTGTTGTGTAACAGCTAATAAGTCTGGCGGAGAGATAAAGGCATCGGGCATGAGGTCGGCCGGCAGGCATTCTCTTTCCTTGATCCTATCCTTCTGTCATTGTCATCTGTAACCCATGTGTAACTCATCTGTAACCTTTCTGTAACCTCACCATACAGAAAGGTTACAGATGAGTGTCGGATGGGTATCAGATAGGCGCCTTCAATACCCTCTTCCATCAGGTACAATCACTATTGGAGGTTTCTATTTTCGTTCCAAAGCAAATAGGTCACAAAGAGTATTAAAGAAATGAATAAAGGGCATTTTAGCATTTATGACAATTTGGGTATCCTGTTGAAAATTGCTTAATGAATTATGCAACTCCTCTTATCGTCTTTTGAATTCGCTGCAGCAGATGGCGGTGGCAATGGCTACATTCAGCGATTCAGGCTTGTTGGGATGGGTCGAAAAGCTGGGGATCAGTAATTTTTGGGTAACCAGGCGGCTAATCGGTTCTGAGATCCCGTTTCCTTCATTTCCAAGAACAATCATTCCATTGGGAGACAAGGTTTGCTGATAAATGTTTTGACCCTCCAAAAAGGTTCCGTAAACCGGAATACCGCTTTCTCGGGAGGTTTTTATGTAGGAAGATAGATCGGTGATATAGGTTCCAACCCTGAAAATGGCACCCATGCTCGCCTGTACAACTTTGGGATTGAAAACATCAACCGTATTTTCAGAACAAACGATGTGGTTAATCCCGTACCAATCGGCAATGCGCAGAATCGTTCCCAGATTCCCTGGATCCTGAATGAAATCAAGAGCCAGACAAAGCTCTTTTTGAAGGTTCACTTGCGGGAAACTTTTTGCTGGCTGGCAAACAATGGCCATGGCATCCTGCGGATTCTGAAGTAAGCTTGCTTTAGCTATTGATTCATTGTCAGTTATAATTAATTCGGCTGCTAAATTATCGATTTCAGGATGCTGTTCCGCAAAACTGCTTGTACTGACAACCAGCATAATTTGAAACCCTGAACGAATCGCCTCTTCGACCATTTTATTGCCTTCCACCAAAAAGACACCCAATTCATCCCGGTTCTTTTTCCTGTTTAGTGACTGGATCAATTTAATCTTGTTCTTACTCAACATACACGCTAATTTTTCGTTCTAAAATTACAAAAATAAATAGCTGCGAATGAGTTGTTAACTCAATGCTGTGTTTATTTTTGTAAAAACTCAATTTCATGCTGCTGAAGGTCCGTTTCCCATTTTATAAAGCCCGAACTGCCATTCTTTTAATTGGAATCTTGCTTCTTGGTGCATGTAACTCTGCCAAATTTGTGCCCGAAGGTAAATATCTTCTGAATAAAGTTTCAGTAAAGGTAGATGATAAAAGGATTAAAAGGCAGGATTTAAAGACTAAGGTACGCCAGAAAGAAAACCTGCGGATACTGGGGTCTTTGAAATTTCATTTGTGGCTTTACAATTTGTCCTCTAAAAACAAGGAAAGCGGTTGGCTTAAACGAATAGGAGAGGCACCTGTTATTTTCGAAGAAGGCCAATCGGTGCGAAGCAAAGAGCAGCTTCGGATGTATATGAGCAATAAAGGATATTACAATGCTCTGATTCATGATTCGTTGATTTACAAGGCGAACAAAAGAAAAGTGAACCTTATTTTTGATGTAAAGGCAGGGCAGCCATACCTTATCCGCCATTACTTTTATTCGATAAAAGATCAACAGCTGGGCAAGCTTGTCCTGAAGGATACGGTCAATCAATTGCTCAAACCAGGTGATATATTTGATCTGGATATCCTGAATGCCGAGCGGCAACGAATTTCAACCAACATGAAAAATGCAGGTTATTATAAGTTCTCTGAAGAATTCATCAATTTCTCGGCTGATACCAGCTTCTACAATCACCGGGTTGATTTGACGGTGAATATCGATGATGCCTCATTTGGAAACGATGAAAACAAGGTGATCCCTCATCAGAAATATAAAATCCGGCATTTCCTTATCAATCCCTCTTTTCAGACACCAGATCTGACGGGTGACCAGGCCGATCAAAAGCTGGATACTTTGATAATGAATGACTATGTAATTACCTATGCTGGAAAGCTAAAATATAAACCCAGCCTGTTTTCAGACGTGAACCGTATGAGAGACAGTACCTATTACAGTTTGCGGAATGTGGAAAAGACTTACCGTGCATTGAACCGGCTGAAACAATTCAAAGCCATCAATATCGGTTTCCTGGACACCTACTCAGTGACCGCTGACTCAATTCCCTTGCTTGATTGCCGGATGCAGCTATCACCCTTGCCCAGAAAGAACTTTTCGGTCGATGTTGAGGGGACGAATTCATCGGGCAACCTCGGCGTGGCTGGTAATTTTAACTTCCAGCACCGCAATGTTTTTAAGGGAGCTGAAGTGTTCGACTTTCAAATCCGGGGCGCCCGTGAACGCCAGCAAGATTTCACCAATAGCAACAAACTGGATTTTAATACCCAGGAACTGGGTTTTGAATCCAGCCTCACTTTCCCTAAATTCTTAAGCTTTATCAATGGGAAAAGGAAGTTCAATTTCCAGATTCCCGAAACAAAGCTGAGCGTGGGGTATAACAGCCAAAGTCGCCCTGATTATACCAGGACCATTACCAACCTGAAATTCGGATACAACTGGAAGACTTCCGCTTATCATTTTCATACTTTAAATGTCGTGGACTTAAATTACGTGAAGCTTTACGATTTTAATGAAGAGTTCATCAATTCCATCAAGGATTTGTATATCAAAAGCAGTTTTACCGATCACCTCATTTCTGCTTCCAATTATAGTTGGATGTACAATACCCAAGATGTCAGTCAACGGAAAGATTACAAGTATGTCAAAGTGAATCTTGAATCGGCGGGCAATCTGTTGTCTCTCTATTCCAAGTTGGTCAATAAAAAGAAAACCGAAGCGCTTGATAGTATTACCAATCCCTATTATGAAATCCTCAATATACGGTTTGCCCAATACGTAAAAGGCGATTTTGAATACCGGTACGGTCACATGATCGATAAACTGAGTTCTGTAGTGGGGAGGGCTTTTGTAGGAATCGGAGTTCCTTTCGGGAATTTCAATGTCTTGCCTTTTGAGAAGAAATACTTTACTGGTGGCGCCAATGGTATCCGTGCCTGGCAGGTTCGTTCACTGGGTCCTGGCACCTATAAGCCTCCATTGATTGATGGCAAGCCAACTTACCCCAATCAATCCTCTGACATCAAACTGGAAGCAAACCTGGAATATCGATTTAAACTTTTTTGGATCATGGAAGGTGCTTTCTTCCTGGATGCAGGGAATATATGGGCCATTAATTACAAGGACAACCGCGAAGGGGCTGTGTTCAAAGTGAATGAATTTTACAAACAGATTGCCGTCGGATCGGGTCTCGGATTGCGCTTCGATTTTACTTACTTCCTTTTTAGGCTTGATCTGGGCTTGAAAATGCGGGACCCCTCATTGGAAGAAGGCAAACGGTTTATCCCTGGGAACTATTCAATTACTGGTGATCAGATGAACCTCTCATTTGCCATCGGGTATCCCTTCTAGAATCGATGAACTCTTAAAATGTGGAATCTGGCTACACTAACTGCTGTCTAATAATGGTTGGCCAATCAATGAAATAAAAAAAAAAGGGACAACCGAAGTTATCCCCTTTCATATTTCTGAATGTCTGGAATTAAGCTTTTCCTGCAGAACCCAATACATTGATGTTCTTGTGCATGTAAAGCACTTTCAAGGCTTCGCGGGCAGGGCCTAAATATTTGCGGGGATCGAATTCACCTGGATTTTGAACAAATGCTTTACGAATGGCAGCCGTCATGGCCAAACGTCCGTCAGAGTCGATGTTGATTTTACAAACAGCTGACTTGGCGGCTCTGCGAAGTTGTTCTTCAGGAATTCCTACTGAATCTTTCAATGCGCCGCCAAATTCGTTGATCGTGTCAACATCTTCTTTTGGAACAGATGAAGAACCATGAAGTACGATTGGGAATCCGGGAAGTTTCTCTTCAATTTCTTCCAGGATGTCAAAGCGCAGTGGTGGTGGAACCAAAACACCTTCGGCATTACGCGTACATTGGGCAGGTGTAAATTTGTTGGCCCCATGTGAAGTGCCAATTGAAATCGCCAATGAATCACATCCTGTGCGGGTTACAAATTCGATCACTTCTTCAGGTTTGGTATAGTGTGAATGCTCGGCAACCACATCATCTTCAACGCCGGCCAATACACCCAGTTCGCCTTCAACGGTCACCCCGTGGGCATGTGCATATTCAACTACTCTTTTTGTAAGGGCAATGTTATCTTCAAATGAGTGGTGTGAACCATCAATCATGACGGAAGAAAAGCCGCTGTCGACACAATCTTTGCAAAGTTCAAAGGTGTCACCATGATCCAGGTGAAGGGCGATTGGAATTTCGCAACCCAGTTCTTTTGCAAATTCGACTGCACCGCGGGCCATGTTGCGAAGTAAATTGGCATTGGCGTATTTGCGCGCTCCTGATGAAACTTGTAGGATGACCGGCGACTTGGTCTCAACACAAGCCTGAATGATTGCCTGGAGTTGTTCCAGGTTGTTGAAATTATAGGCAGGAACGGCATATCCGCCATCCACTGCTTTTGCAAACATCTCGGTGGTGTTTGCCAGTCCCAGGTCTTTATAACTAGTACTCATTTTGTTTGATTTTTTTATTGATTTAAAGATCGTGATTTTTTTTTGGTGCTTTTTTTTGAAAAGCATTGCAATTATAAGGATTTATAGCCTAATGCATGTTTGTTCTTCGAGGGGTGACAGCTTGTTTTAAAAAATACTTAACACAGCAAAAATATCCTGATTTTGAATTTCCAGTTTTTCAGCCTGAAAGAAAAATCGAGTCAATTTTCACCTCCGATAGATTAATATTTACGCATAGAGAATCAATTAGTTGATCGATTATATTTTTTCAACCTGAACAATACTAACTTTGTAAAGTTATATTCTGAACAGTTTAAAAATTCAGAATAATAGTTGAAAAGTATCATCTTAAAATTAATAGAAATGACAAAAATTTCAGAAGTTGTAAAACGCGGAGTTGTATCGGGAGCCGATTTACAAACAGTATTCAAAATTGCAAAAGAGAATCATTTTGCGTTGCCTGCAGTAAACGTGGTCAATTCTGACTCGGTGAATGCAGTGATGGAAGCTGCCAAAGTGGTTAATTCACCCATTATCATTCAATTTTCGAATGGTGGTGCCCAGTTTTATGCAGGAAAAGGTTTGAAACTCGAAGGACAATTGGCCCCTATTGCAGGTGCAATTGCGGGAGCGAAGCAAGTACATGCATTGGCTGAAATGTATGGCGTTCATGTGGTATTGCATACTGATCACGCTGCCAAAAAATTATTGCCATGGATTGATGGACTTCTGGATGCCGGAGAAAAACATTTCGCCGAGACAGGTAAACCCCTGTTTAGCTCGCACATGCTAGATTTATCAGAAGAACCACTTCAGGAAAACATTGAAATCTGCAAAAAATACCTGGCCCGAATGAGCAAAATTGGGATGACCCTGGAAATTGAACTGGGCGTTACAGGGGGTGAGGAAGATGGTGTTGATAACACGGGGATGGACAATTCATTGCTTTATACCCAACCATCAGATGTTGACTATGCCTATGAAGAATTGAGCAAGATCAGCCCTAATTTTACCATTGCAGCCTCTTTCGGCAACGTACATGGTGTTTACAAACCAGGTAATGTAAAACTTACACCAATTATTTTGGACAATTCACAGAAGTATGTTTCTGAGAAACATGGTCTGGGTGAAAAGCCAGTTGATTTTGTATTTCATGGAGGATCAGGATCTACACTTGAAGAAATCCGTGAAGCCATTTCCTATGGAGTCATTAAGATGAACATCGACACTGACACCCAGTGGGCCACCTGGGATGGTATCCGCAAGTTTGAAGCACAGAACCATGGTTACCTCCAGGGACAAATCGGCAATCCTGATGGCGCTGACAAGCCCAACAAGAAGTATTACGATCCACGCGTTTGGTTGCGCAAAGCACAAGAGTCGATGATTGAAAGACTCAAGATTGCTTTCAATGATCTGAACAATATTGACAGAAGCTAAATTCATTCAGCCCGGTTACTTAACCGGGCTTTTTTATTCCATAATTTTGGAGTATATTTAGTGAAAGTTTTTTACTGATGAACTTCAGGCAGCTTATCCAAGACTATTTTACTTTCAACAGGAACGAACGAAAAGGGATCATCATTTTGGTTGTGATCATTTTTATGCTGGCAGTTGCCAACAAGATTGTATTCTATTTCGAAACTCCCGCGAAAATTGATACTGGGTTACTGCTGACTCCCTTGGCGGAGAATCCACTGGTTGTCGATCCTGACCAGGTAGCAGTAAAACAGCATCATCTATTCCGGTTTGATCCAAATACCATTGACCGCAGTGCCCTTGATAGCCTCCTGCTGCCTGAGGCAATTAAACGCAATATACTTAAATATAGGGAAAAGGGAGGTCGTTATTATACTGAAAATGATTTTAGAAAGATGTATGGGGTCACTGATTCAATTTTCAGTCGGGTTAAACCCTTTCTGGCAATTGAAAAATTTGAAAGTAAAAAGGTTCAGCCAGCAAAGGTGAAAATCCAGCCAGAATTATTTGCATTTGATCCAAACAAAGCAAGTGACCATGAATTTCAGCGTTTGGGGTTAAGCGAAAAACAGGTTCAAACGATCCGCAACTACCAAAGTAAGGGAGGTCGTTTCAGGAACAAGGCTGACTTTTCAAAGATTTACGGGATTTCTGCTTCTCAAAAAGATGCATTAAGCCCGTTTGTAAAGATAGGGGAAAAGGAAAATTCAAATCCGGAAAAGATGCTGGGAGTAAGTATTACTCCAATAGAAATCAATGTCGCGGATTCAATTGAACTGATGACCCTTCCCGGTATTGGCAATATACTTTCAAAACGGATCGTTAAGTATAGGGATTTGCTGGGTGGATATTATTCAGTGACGCAATTGAAAGAAGTCTATGGCTTAAGTGAGGCGACAATTCTTAAGATTGAGGGTATGATCCACATCGATTCGTCGAAGCTTCACCGGGTTGATTTGAATTTTGCAGATTGGAATGAACTGGCAAAGCATCCTTACCTTCAAAAAAAGCTGGCCAGCAAAATTGTGAAATTCAGGACCAGATACGGGAGTATCAATGACCCTTCCGTGTTGCGTGACAGTATGATTTTAAGCATTGAAGAGTACAACCGATTAAAGCCCTATTTGTGAATAAAAGTTATCCAATTTAGTGCCTGAGATTTTTTAAGAATAAAATTTTGGATTATATTTGATTACTAATCTTTAATTAATAAATTTGCGGCTCGAATTTTAACTAGAAAAAATATAATTCTATGATCGTTATTCCAGTGAAAGAAGGCGAAAACATCGAAAGAGCGCTTAAGAGATTTAAAAGAAAGTTTGAAAAAACGGGTGTCGTAAAAGAACTGCGTTTAAGACAAGCTTTTATCAAGCCATCTGTTGAAAGAAGGGCTGAAGTAAAAAAGGCCATTTATATTGAGAATTTGCAGCGTCAGGACGACTAGAAGTTCTAGCAGATTCCATGGGAGGATGTAAATTGTTTGCAGATGTCACATCAGGAATCATTTATTAATTACCTGAAATTTGAAAAGAGGTATTCGCCTTTAACGGCCATTGCCTATAAAAAAGACCTCGATCAGTTTGAAGAATTCTATGTCAAAACGATCGGGGATTTTAATGTGGAAGGAATAAATGATCAAACGGTCCGTAGTTGGATCGTTGATTTGATGGACAGCGGCCTGTCGGCCCGCACTGTAAATAAGAAAGTATCGGCATTAAAATCTTTTAACAAGTATTTAATGCGGTTAGAGGTAGTTCGTGAGAACCATTTGGTCAATGTAATTGTTCCTAAGGTTAGAAAGAAGTTGCCTCAGTTTGTGGAAGAGAACAACCTGAATCATTTACTTGATGATGGATTTTTCGGAAATGACTTTGAAGCGCTTCGGGACAAATTAATTATAAGTCTATTGTATGGTTCAGGAATTCGATTGGCAGAGTTGATGCATTTGAAAGATGCGGATATCTATCAGGCTGAGTTTTTGATCAAAGTTTTAGGGAAACGCAATAAGGAACGAATTGTTCCTTATCCCCGAAGTTTAAATGTACTGATTGAGCAATACAAAACAGAGCGGACCCAGCTATTCGGGTCACCTGTTTCATGTTTGTTATTGACGGCAAAAGGAGCTCCGGCCTATGAAAAACTCATATACAGGGTTGTCTTAAAATATTTAACTTTGGTAACAACGATCGACCAAAAAAGTCCACACGTGCTCCGGCATACCTTCGCAACTCATTTGCTAAACCGGGGAGCTGATTTAAATGCGGTAAAGGAAATGTTGGGTCATGCAAATCTTTCGGCTACACAAATTTATACCCACACCTCGCTCGACAAGATTCAACGAGTATATAGACAAGCACACCCACGATCATAAATTTTTAGGAGGATAAACTATGAACATTCAGGTAAAGACGGTACATTTTACAGCCGATCAGAAATTAATTGATTTTGTGAACAAAAAGGTTTCCAAACTGGATACATTTTTTGAAGGTATTATTGGAGTTGAAGTAATCATGAAGGTTGATAAACCTGAAACAGCCAACAACAAAATTGCTGAAATTAAACTTTCCATTCCTGGATATGATTATCTATTTGCTGAGAAACAGGCTGATTCATTTGAAGAATCACTCGATGTGGCAATTGAAGCAATCCGCCGTCAGCTGGCCAAATTTAAAGAAAAGCTGAAGGAGAAATAAAAATTGAAAAAAAATATATTTTACTGCAAATTACAATAAATTATTTATACATTTGCAAACCTTTTTCGGACAAGTATCTGATTAGATAGAGGTTGTGAAAAAAGTCCCCTGTAGACAGGTATCGCTTTGGTTTATAGGGGTTTTGTTGCGATAAATAAATAGTTGCCGAATTAGCTCAGTTGGCCAGAGCACGTGATTTGTAATCTCGGGGTCCACAGTTCGAATCTGTGATTCGGCTCATCAAGTTGGAAGTTCTAATTTTATTGTCATTGGGGAGATACCAAAGTGGCCAACTGGGGCAGACTGTAACTCTGCTGGCGTACGCCTTCGTAGGTTCGAATCCTGCTCTCCCCACAACAAAAGAAGTTAAAAGTTCCAAGTTTCTAGTTCCAAGTTTGGGGCGCAACCTGGAACTTGAAACTTGGAACTTGAAGTTGTATTGCGGGAGTAGCTCAGTCGATAGAGCATTAGCCTTCCAAGCTAAGGGTCGCGAGTTTGAATCTCGTCTCCCGCTCAGAATATAAAGTTGCCGGTGTAGCTCAGGGGTAGAGCGCTTCCTTGGTAAGGAAGAGGTCATGAGTTCAATTCTCATCATTGGCTCGATGAAAGATTAAAAGATAATTAAAAATTATTAAAAGTTATGGCTAAAGCAAAATTTAACAGGTCAAAAGACCATGTCAACATTGGCACCATTGGCCACGTTGACCACGGCAAAACTACTTTGACTGCCGCTATTACTATGGTGTTGGCAAAGAAAGGGTATTGTGAAGTAAAATCATTCGAATCGATCGACAGTGCTCCTGAAGAAAAAGAGCGTGGTATTACGATTAACACTGCCCACGTTGAGTACGAAACAGCTACACGTCACTATGCCCACGTTGACTGTCCTGGTCACGCTGACTACGTGAAGAACATGGTAACTGGTGCTGCCCAGATGGACGGTGCTATTATCGTTGTTGCTGCAACTGATGGTCCGATGCCACAAACTCGTGAGCACATCCTTTTGGCTCGCCAGGTAAACGTACCAAAGTTGGTTGTATTCATGAATAAAGTGGATATGGTTGACGATCCCGAAATTCTTGAGCTCGTTGAAATGGAAATTCGCGAACTGTTGACATTCTACGGATTTGATGGTGACAATTCACCTGTTATCATGGGCTCTGCTCTTGGTGCATTGAACGGTGAACCACAATGGGAAGAAAAAGTATTGGAATTAATGGAAGCTGTTGATAACTGGATTCCAATTCCTCCACGTGATATTGACAAACCTTTCTTGATGCCTGTTGAAGACGTATTCTCGATCACTGGTCGTGGTACTGTTGCTACTGGTCGTATCGAAACTGGAGTTGTTCACACCGGTGATGAACTGCAGTTGATTGGATTGGGTGCTGAAGGCCGCAAAACAGTTTGTACTGGAGTTGAAATGTTCCGTAAGATTTTGGATGATGGACAGGCTGGTGACAACGTAGGATTGTTGTTGCGTGGTGTGGACAAAAAAGAAATCAAACGTGGACAGATTCTTGCCAAACCAGGTACAATTACACCTCATACAACTTTCAAAGCTGAGGTTTATATCTTGAAAAAAGAAGAAGGTGGACGTCACACTCCATTCCATAATAGATATCGTCCACAGTTCTATATCCGTACTTTGGATGTGACCGGTGAAATCCATTTACCAGAAGGTCGTGAAATGGTATTGCCAGGAGATAACGTATCAATTGAAGTACAATTAATCTATCCAGTGGCTATCAATATTGGTCTTCGTTTCGCTATCCGCGAAGGAGGTCGTACCGTTGGTGCTGGTCAGATTACTGAAATTGTGCCATAATTTCAACCTAGATAATTCTCTATTAAAGCGTTCTGGAATGTAAATTCCAGAACGCTTTACGGATGAAACCCGGTTGGGAGTATTGTTTGTTTTATATTGCGTGACAAAGTAAGTTCGAACCTTACCATCCGTACTAAATTATAAGTAAAATTAAAAAATGAAACTTAAAATATATTTCGAAGAAGCTTATAATGAGCTTGTTCATAAAGTTTCCTGGCCTACATTCAAAGAATTGCAGAACAGTGCTTTCATCGTAATGGTTGCTTCCCTTATAATAGCACTTATAATTTTCGTAATGGACTTCTCATTTGAATCCATGATGAAATTTGTGTACAGTTTATTTTATTAATTCCTTTAGGAGCGCAACATGAGCGAAAACGTAAAAAAATGGTATGTTCTTCGGGCAATCGGTGGAAAAGAGAAGAAAGTCAAAGAATATATTGAAAACGAAATTGCAAATGCTGGTCTCCAGGATTTTGTTTCACAGGTTTTGATTCCTACCGAAAAGGTTTACCAGATTCGTAACGGAAAAAAAATCAGCAAAGAAAGAAATTTCTTTCCAGGATATGTTTTAGTTGAAGCATGTCTTGTTGGGGAGATTCCTCACATTTTAAGAAATATCCCCAATATTATTGGCTTCCTGGGTGATACAAAAGGTGGAGAACCTGTTCCAATGCGGCAGTCAGAAGTATACCGGATCTTGGGTCGGGTAGATGAGATGGCCGCTTCCGGTGAGGAAATGAACATTCCTTATGTGGTTGGAGAAACTGTGAAAGTTATTGACGGGCCATTTAATGGCTTCAATGGAATCATTGAGAATATCAATGAGGAAAAGAAGAAGCTTCAGGTAATGGTCAAAATTTTTGGACGAAAAACTCCTTTGGAGCTTAGCTTCATGCAAGTAGAAAAGGAGTAATAAATCACTTATCGATTTTATTATGGCTAAAGAAATTGCTGGATTAATTAAATTGCAAGTAAAGGGGGGTGCTGCTAACCCTTCACCTCCGATAGGCCCAGCATTAGGTTCCAAAGGGGTAAATATCATGCAATTTTGCAAACAGTTCAACGGCAGGACACAAGACCTTGCGGGGAAAGTACTTCCTGTTGTCATTACTGTATATGCAGACAAATCGTTTGATTTTATTATTAAACAACCCCCAGTAGCCGTGCAACTTATCGAAGCTGCAAAGGTGAAGAAAGGTTCCTCAGAACCCCATCTTGTGAAAGTGGGATCTGTCAATTGGGATCAAGTGAAGGTTATTGCAGAAATC
>DASXUZ010000313.1:0-26573 GCA_036504555.1 Prolixibacteraceae bacterium
AATTGATAACCGTTTGATCTGTTCCCGCCCCTTCCAGGCTTACCCCAACGGCCAAATCTGCCCTGGCTGTTTCGTTAAAAGTTCCTGCATCCAGGTGGATGACATCCCCCGGTGTTGTGACTTTGCCACAGGCATAGGTCAGGGTCCGCCAGGGACTGCCAATTGAACCGTTGTTACTGTTGTTTCCTGCAACATCTACATAATATTTAGCAGAGTATACGGGTATAGATAGAAGAATGAAAATTTTTAGAAGATACATTCTTATTACAAATCCTTGTGAAAATGCTTTCATCTTAGTGTTTTAAAATTGACTGCAATAGGACTGTAAAAGGCAAAGGGGATACCAATAAGGAGAGAAACAGAAAATAATATATTTTCACATATTAATAAAACGCTCTATATCTATTACTTATGTGCGATAATTAAGTGGCATTTTTAGTTCATGCAAAATTCAGCTATCAAAATGCTTCATTTATAGCACAAAAAAACCGCACAGCTGTGCGGCTTTTTATCTATTAACGTGAGTTCGAATTAATGGAATATCAAATTAATTGGACGATCTCCTTCAGATAATTCAATCCAAACAGCAAGTAGCTAAAAAATTAATCGTTCAATGACTATCTGGATATAAACTGTTTGATTCTTGTTTCCTTGCAAAATATTCATCACTACAGTTATTTTAGATTTCTACCCGGGAGGATAAAATCTGGATCAATTTCAAATTATTGGGATACATGATTTTACGAAGTTATTGAAGTTATTGAAGTTATTGCAAGGTTTCAATTTATACACCTCCAGCCCTGTTCCCAATCCACTTCGTTGGGATCAATACAGGATTAAACATCTCCAGGCCTGATGTGAACAAAAATATACAACTTGCAATATCTTCAATTACTACAATAACTTCGATAACCACTTTGGCATAACAGCCAAAGACAATGAATGGGGTCTGATTCCTTATATCGAACTCAGGTTATAATGAAGAGATTGGAAATTCTTCAATCCAGGAATTTAGCTATAACAATGGGATAAAATAATATGAATAGTGAAGGGTGACTTTGAGTTGACCTACCACTATCCTCCTGGTAAGGAATTCATCGCCCTAAACGTTAAATTAATTCTTTCCCCTACCTTTTTATCGGTCTTGGGAACCTGATGTTGCCAGTAATGTTGAAGTTCTCCCTGCATAATTAAAAGGCTTCCATGGGTGAGGTGAATTTCTATCTTTTCCCTTGTCTGGACATGTCGTAATTGGAATTTCCTGGTAGCTCCAAAGCTCACAGAGGCAATGATGGGATTTTTGCCCAACTCAGGTTCTGCATCAGAATGCCAGGATACTGAATCGCGGCCACTTCTGTAAAAGTTTAAAAGCAGCCTGTTAAATGAACTATTTGCAATGGGTTCAATTCTGTATTTGATTTCAAGGAGTTCCTTCATCCACGGATTGGGATGTAGTGATATTCCTGAAAATGAATAGGGCGTTTCGTCATCGCCATACCAGGCCACTAACCTTGGAAACTCAACCTTCTTACCATACATGTTCATTGATTCCTGTTTCCAGAGTACTTTCTCTTTCAATATTTTAAGGTAAAAATCACTTTCCTGTTGATTGAAAAACCCTGGAATGAAAATATATTCTCCATTTTTAATGCTGACGGCACCTGTCTGGGTTGCAACTACTACTTTTGATGAAACAGGATTTCCAAAGAGATCGAATTGATTCATAGTTGAAATTTTTTCCTATCCTATTGAATTAACTCCTGAAGCTTTATGGAAGTTCAAAAGAGCCTGGATTTTTCCCTCCCCCAAGACGCATAATTTATAAAATATGATTCTTCTCAAAAATGAGTACCTGAAATAAATTGAGAAGTAGCTTTATAATAAAATATTGTCAACAACAAATTTGCCAGATTATGCATTGGGATATACCCAAACAGCAATTGAGAATCTTCCCACGCCAATTACTTCCATTTAATGAGCACTTTGCACGTTTTGCACGATTTGCACGATTTGCACGATTTGCACGATTTGCACGATTTGCATGGTTAACACGATTTACATTTTATTGCGCTTCTCCTTTCACCTTCTCAAAAAAACAAAACATTGAACTTGATCAAATAAAACAACAAGACGTGCAAATCGTGCAAAACGTGCAAATCATGCAAATCATGCAAATCTGATTTGTATCAAAGAGAACCTATCGGGAGTTTAGTGAAAATACCAATCAGTTAATTTATAGAATTGTCGGTTTGTCGGAAACTGATTGGGAATTTTTAAGAAGTTTCACCCTGTCGAGTTGTATCAAAATTACTTCTTGAGTACAATTGTCTTGCCCGTTTTTGTTGATTCCCTTGCCGCATCCAGGATCTGGACAACGGTCATATTGTTGGCAAGTGAATAGGGATCATAGCTGGTCATTTTCACCGTTCCCTTTAGAACATCGTAAAAATAAGCGAACGGATCCTCATAAACAGCGATATCCTTTGCGGTAACCTGTTTCAGCTGTTCCTTTTGCATGGTACCATTCCTCAACCGCATATTGTTTCTATCCAGGGAAACGATTGAACCCGATTTTCCATATATTTCCATATCCTTGCGTCCAAAGGGCCAGTTCCAGGAAGCCTGGATAATGCATTGCGCCTTGGGATAGGACACGATAATGGTGGCCTCATCATCCACTTTGGGGTAAACCTCTGGCTTAAAATGCTGGGTAACGGCGGTCACCGAGAGGGGTGCTTCACCTTTCATCAAATAGGTCATCAGGTTGGCACCATAACATCCAAAGTCGATCAGCGCACCACCACCATTCTGGATTGGGTCAGTCAGCCAAGCCAGGAAAGTCGGTTCACAGCCAATTTCCTTTGGCCCCTGGTGCCCATCATGGATTACCACTTTTCTGATCCCCCCGATAAAATTGCTGTCATTGACCAACTGAAAGGATTTGGCCGTTGTTGGATACCACGATGTTTCGTAATCAGTGAGTAATTGGATATGGTATTTCTCAGCAAGCCCTACCATCTTTTTGGCATGTTCCACATTGGTAGCCAGCGGCTTTTCAACCATCATATGAATTCCCCGTGGGGCACAAGCTTCTACTGCTGCCATGTGCTCATAAATAGAGCCAAACGCAACGGCTGCCTCCGGCTTTACCTGGTCTAACATGGTTGTCAGGTTGGTATAGAGTAATTTAGGGTCAAAGCCATATTTCTTTGAAAGGCTTTGAGCCAATTCCGTATTGGGTTCATAAATACCTACCAATTGAAAGTCTGTTTTGTCTTTCCTGCCCAGGATAAAGGCAATGTGTCCGTGGGTCATACCAATGATCGCCAGTCGTATAGGTTTTTGTGAAGCTGCTTGTGCCTGGCTTTTTGAAACCATCGTTGATAATAACACCAGAAGGATAAAGATACTTTTTATGATTTTCATAATTGAGAATGTATAGTTGTTATTGGTTGATTCTTAGTATTCCTGCCCAAATAATATATAAAATAAAATTACTCTTTTTTTTCATTTCAAGCCAGATCCAATGCTACTATCTCATGATCTGTGATTTGTGGAACGGCCACTGTAATCATCTCCTCCCTGACTTCAAAGGGCAATTTTTGTCCCCTTATCAATAGCTGAACATCCTTTACCTTCAATCCCTGCGGAACTTTTATACTTACCTGTACGTCCACGGGTATCAGTTCACGAAAAGGCCCTTTCATCATCATGGGATTGGTAAAGTTAACAAGATGTACCGTCATTGAGTTCTTTTGACGCCACAAAGTTACATCGATGATCCCGGGTCCTTTTACCTCAACCAGTGGCTCTTCATTGAGTGCCCACTGCACGGTATTGCGGATCAGCTTACTATGATCCTGTGACATGATCTGCCAGAAGGCACGATCAATGTCCCCGGGGAAATAGGCCACCCTCCCCTTCCCCATTTCCCGCAAATATAACTCCCTGGTATGGGTTTCCGGCTCACGTGGATAGACATCCTCCATGGGCAAATCAGGATAAGTTGGAATCAATGTAACCGGTTCCGGAAATTCCAATTGGGGAACGACTTTGACCTGGTAAGTGGTATTGATGATCCTGAAGGCATCTTCCAGATCCTTCAGCACCGGATGAAATTTATTGGTTCCCGGATTAGTTTTCAGGCGCAGGTAACTATTCTGTAGCGGGCCTTCTACCTGCCCCTTATATGAAACACCCAACAAATCTTTAAGCCCGAAATCATTTCTGGGGTTTCCGTCTTCATCATAAAGGGAAGTTTCGAAGGTTGCCAATAGGCTCCCTCCCCCTTCCACAAACCTTTGAAGCTGGGCACACTGGGCATTGGAAAGTGAATAAATATTGGGAAGTACCAACAGTTTGAAGGCTTTCAGATGCTCTCCATCAAGCAGACTGGCATTGACCATTTCAAAGGGGATGCGGTTTTCCACAAGGGCATGGTACATGCCTGATGCATGATCACCGCTTTTCTGCTGCCAAGCCTTTAATCCATAGGTAGGTTCCTGTTCTGAAAAGACCATTCCAACGCGTGCCATGGGGGCAGTATTGCGAAGATAGCGCTCATTTCGGTATAGATCCTGGTATATTTTATCAACCGTTTCGAGCCAGCGCCTGTCATAGAGAACACCGGAGAATTTGGTGAACCAGGGCCTCATGCCATTGGCAGTTCCTTCGGCCACCCATACCCTGATCTCCGCCTCACTCTGCACTGAATCTTTCCACCTATATTGTTCTTCAACCCCCACGCTGAAGATTCCACCAAGTGGCTTCATCCCGATAGAGGCTCTTAATTCTTTGGCCACCTTGCCATTGGACCATGGGGGAATCACTCCGCTCCTTGCCTGGTGGTCAGTAAACACAATATCTGAAAGTTTTCCGGTAATGACTTTATCTGGAAAGCCATTGGGTATAAAACGTGAAGTAGATTTTTGCTTTCGGATAACGCCATCCCACAATACCCATAGTTCTTTCAAACGGTAAGTATTCCATTCATTCCATTTCAACCATGCAGTATCAAAGCGATTGGATGAACGGGGAAGTTCCAATCCTGACCAGGCTTTAAAGTTCTGGGTGCAATGCTCACAATAACAAATTCCATGTCCTGCCCAGCGGTTCGAAAATATGCCGTCAGGCTCATATCGTTCCATGATCTCGTTGTGCACCTGGGTCATAAAATCAAAGTTATAGGGGCCCAGAGCACAGGTTACCCACAGATCAGGATTGGCCCAATGGCGTCGCTTTTCTCCGTTGGCAGTCACTGCGATCCAGTCGGGATGAGCATCCATAACATTCTGACGGACGGCATGAGGATCGGTTCTGGCCATAATGGACATATCCATCTTGCGGCATCCTTTTACCAGGTAGCCAAAAGGATCTGAACTGCCCAACCAGTCACTGCGGTGGTGCAGGGGAACATCGGTCGGATAATAGGCTACAATACCACCAGCACTCAGGCAGGCGGCATCGGCATGAACTCGTTTAAAGTAACTCAACCAGAAATCAGGATCAAACTGCCCGGGATCATTCTCCACCAGGGTGAGTTGAGCCCAGCGCATTGGACGATCATACCAGGTATCGTTCTCTTCACTCATGGAAGCGGCCATTGTGGGTAAGCCCATCAGCGCGAAGGTGGTTCCAATGCCCGTATTTCTTATGAATTGTCTTCTTTTCATTAGATTTTAATTTTAAACACATAGGCACATAGGACACATAGAAGACATTTATTCACCACAGATTACTCAGATTGACAAAGATTAATCTTTTTCATCTGTGCAATTTGAGTAATCTGTGGTGAATAAATGTTTTCTATGTGCCCTATGTGTTTATTTTTCATTTTTCATTTGTATATTCTCTGACATATATCAACCTTTCACCAATTGATGCTTCTTTATAAAATCAGGGTCAATATCCACTCCTGACCCTGGTCCTGTGGGTACTTGAATCATCCCGTCCTCAACAACCATTGGGGATGTCTTACAATAATATTGCACATCCGTCTTCAGTCCCTTGAACTCATGATAGGGAAGTGCATTTGAAAGAGCAGAAACAAAATGGATCATGTATAGAAATCCAAGTCCTCCACCTGTCATGTGGGGCGTACATTTCTTTCCCATGGCATTGGCCATGAGGGCTACTTTGCGGGAGCGGATCATTCCCCCGAAGTAATAGAAATCGGGCTGTACGATCTGAAGTCCATCATTGGCAATTAGCCATCGAAACCCATGAAGACTGTATTCCTGTTCGCCCCCTGCAATCGGGATGGTAAGCGCATCGGCTACCTGCCTGGTTTCTTCATACCAGTCAAAAGGGACAGGTTCTTCAAAAAACTCAAAGTTGTATTCCTGCAACAGTTTTCCAACCCGAATGGCTTCCTTTACAGAATAAAACCCATTTGAATCGCCATACAAAACCATCTTGTCCCCAAATGTTTTGCGCACTAGTGGGATAATCTCTTCTGTTCTACCCTTCGGGCCTACGGCATACATGTCTTCAGTTCCAAACATCAAACCGCCCACTTTTATCTTAAGCGCCTTGGCCTTGTACTCATCAACATCTCTTTTAATCAGTTCCATAGACTCTGCCACTGACTTTTCACGGTACTCAGTAGCTTGGTAAACAGCCACCTTCGGATGTTGAATATCGCCTATCAACTGACCGATGGATTTCCCTGCAATGCGTCCCATCATATCCAGGATGGCAAATTCAATGGTGGCCAAAGGCACACCCAGTGCCATTCCGCTTAAGCGGAAATTAAGCTTGTAGGTATATACTTTTTCAATGATCATATCCAGTTCACGCGCATCCTTACCAATAAAAAAAGGCTGCAGCAAGTTGGTAAAGATCGGATACAGTGATGTTAGTTGTCCCGGATGCCCAACTGAAATGCCTTCTGCCCCATCCTTTGACCGCACCCGGCACAGGAAACTGTCCTTGTAACGAAGCAGTTCAAGTGTTTCAATGACAACGGGATCAGGGAAGAACTCTTTTTTAAGTACAGGCTGTTGAAGTATTTCATCAAGTTTGGAGTACTTTTCAGTTAAGACTTCTGAAGCCTTTGATGGCATGGCCTGGCTTTTGGAGGACAAGGGCAGGGAGGCCGCCAGTCCGCCTGCAAGTGCAGTCGAAATAAATTTACGTCGGTTGGTTTCCATATCGTATAGGTATTTAGCAGGAGTGAAGGTACAAAATTTTATGATTGAGTTTGTTTGTCACCATAAAGATTGGAACTACCATCTTTTCATTTCCTACACTTTATAGAAGCCTACTTATTATTTTGAATTTTCGTATTTTCGTTGTATGCGTGATTCAGAATCATGGACTGAAATTGTTTGATCAAGCTAAGGAAGATAGAGCCATAGCTATACCCAAAGTAGTATATGTGGGCAAAATATTTAATCTAAAAAATGCAATTATTTCAAAATAGGACGTAGAAAACGTAGGAATTATATGAAATGGAACAAGTCCTCATTTTGAAGTGGCCCATCCTTATGGGCTGGACTTTAGGCATAAAAAACCGTAGAGAGTAGGACTAAATAGGCATCTAGTACACTCAGACTTTATTTAAGTTGTTGTATGCAACGACAATCTCCTGGGATATTTATAAACTGAATCTATTTAAAAATGCCGAAATG
This sequence comes from Prolixibacteraceae bacterium, assembly GCA_036504555.1. GTDB lineage: Bacteria > Bacteroidota > Bacteroidia > Bacteroidales > Prolixibacteraceae > Aquipluma. Next base: position 7,632 of record DASXUZ010000313.1, read on the forward strand.
TCCCAATAGCCACCATAAAATCAGGAAGATTATAATCGTAGTAAGGCATCCCCCACCTAATTTTTTTGCGCCCCAACCGGCAGCCAATCCTCGTAAAAGCTTGCTCATTTTTAGTCCGTTTAAATGTTAAACAAAATTCTTTTATCAGGTTATACCAAAGTGAATTCTAGTTTAATTCAATGTCACTTGGTAAAATTCTGTTGTGAAAAAAAATGATTCCCGCTTGCCTTGCGTCCTCGGCAGACGAACATCAATGCAGGAGACCAACGGGGGTATCTAAGTTTGGTATTTTACATTTCAATCATTTAAACAAAAATAAAGTAAATTAATTGATAAAACAAAAAAACAGTTGACATATATTAAGTTACAACAACAACCTCATGGTCCAAAACTGAATCAACCGTGAACTCTATCCATCCTTTCACAACTTTACCTGAATCCTTTTGATCAGATACCAGCAACTGCACACCTCTACCCCTCACATTGTCCGTCAACTTAACCCTTACCTTTACGGGGCCTACCGGAATCAATTCATCCACTGGCTGGCGCCAGGTTCCGGCACTGGTCAGGTTGACGATGTGCAAGACCAACCTGCCGGGTTGTTTGTACAGGTGGCAGTCCAAAAGACCTTTGCCCTCAACGGTCAGGGGAAGTTCATCTTTCGATGCCCAGTGGATGATGTTGGCCAGAAGGGTTCCATGGTCTGGAAGGTTGTATCTGCCGAACTGCCTGTCAAGGTCGGCAGGGATAAAAGCAATCCTGCTTCCTGCTGAATTATTATTCAGTATCAAGCCGGGAATATCTGTCTTGGGAGTGCGCATCCACGAAGTTTCAGGAGGATAGATTGGAAATTGGGGGATGAAAGTCATCGGCACCTCTGTCCCGGCATCTATCCTTATCGGGTCCAACATTCCTCCAAAGGGTAGAATATCAGTCTCTTCAAATCCAGAAAGTATAGGATGTCGTTTACCATTAACCGATGGTTCTGTCCCATTTTTAGGCCCGTCCACCTGTGCGCGCAGTTCTGGTGAAAGACGAAGGTAGGTGTGCAAAGTATCACCCGCTCTTTTAATACGAGCCTCCTCTGATACTATTTTGCCTGATTCCATCACATGCGCACCGAAAAGATCGCCAAGGGCATAATCTGGCCGCGGATCTCCCCATTCGTTATATAGACTGCTCTCACCTGTGGCGATCAGACTACCGCCGTTTTTCACAAAACGCTGTACACTGGCTACCTGTTCATCGGTCATGACAGCCAGGTTAGGTAAAATTAATACCGAAAACTGATGGGCATCACGGTCAATGTGATCTGCATGAACTGGCAGGTAAGGTATCCGGGCCCTCATAAGGGCCTGTGTCATTCCTCTCCAGGGAAGTTCAACCAGTTGCTCTGTGGTATCACGTCCATAGAAATCCATATTCTGCTGCGACCATACTATCCCAACTGAAGCTACGGGCAGCCGGTTGATCAAATATTGTTCATTCCTTTTGTGCCAATTGAAGATGGGAGCTGCCGTGTGATACATCCGCCGATCTTCATGATAGGCTCCCACGTGATGCCACCAGGGCTGAATGCCGCCAGCCATGCCATCAATCATCCACATTTGGGCTTCAGGCACAGGCTTGGACGAAAGACGAAAAGTGGGCCTTCCCATCTGGTACATGGCCATGCTTTCAGGAATCAGTTTGTCCCATCCTAAAAGACCATGGATCAACTTGCCCGATATTCCGTTTTGCTGAAAACCATCTGCATCACTGCGCGCCTGCGAATCAAGCATGATGATGTCAGCCCTTTTGCATATCTCTTTGTAATCGCGAAAACTCTTGCTCTGTCCACTGACTGAGCCCGAGTTCATGCCTGCCCATATACAGTTGGGACCACCTGCCAAGCGTGTGGTCTGGTTGAATAAATCCCATATTTCAAGCCGGCGCTCATAATTCCAGCGAATCCATTCTCGGTATGCAGAATCGTTCCAGTTTGCTTTAATTGGAATACCCTTTCCTGTGCGATTGGAAAAACTCTTTTTGCAATTCTCACAATAACAGATCGAATCGCGACCCAACCCGCTCCAGCTATTATCAGTAAACCCTTCAGGATGATACAACTCGATGATTTCACGCAAAATAGCAGGAATATGCTCGTTGTAGTAGGGACTATTGATACAGGTGATGTATAAATCACCCGCCTTGTAGGGCTTACCCGATGCATCGATGGCAAACCAATCGGGGTGAGCCTTGAAGAACTCTTCATGAGCACGGTTTGAATCCATACGTGCAAAAACGGCTAACCCATCTTCATGGGCTGTACGGCACAAATCGCCAAAGAGATCACGTCCTTCATTGTATTGGGCCTGTCGGTGAAGGGGAACCTTGCTTGGATAATAGGCAACAATACCTCCTGCATTAACAATAATACCTTGGATCTGCGTACTTTTCCAATAATTGCGCCACCATGAAATATCGTAATTGGCAGGATCCTTTTCGGTAATGTTGGTTTGTCCCCAACGGGTAATGCGGCGAAACCATGGAACCGCTACATCCTCTATGCCTTTTTTGTTCGGATGATTTGCTGACAGTACGAAAAGATTAGCACCTGCAACGGCAATGGCTGCCATGGAGGTCTTCTTCAGAAAAGACCGTCGGCTTTCTCTCCAATTTGAAGTGATCTGGTCGTTTTCCTTGTTTTCCAATCCTTGTTTGTTCATATGGTTAAATGTTAGTTTAGGTTAAAAGGTTTATTTTCAGAAGTAAGGTGGTTAACCTCGTTTGTACTTATTAAAATTAAACAGATTATAAAGTTAGGAATATATCAAAAACAAATAGTCTAAATTGAATTAATTAAACTATTGGCGTGTAACAGCTAATAAGTCGATTGGAGGAATGAAGGCATGGGGCATGGGGTCGGCTGGCAGGCATTCTCCTTCCTTGTTCCTATCCCTCTGTCATTGTCATCTGTAACCCATGTGTAACTCATCTGTAACCTTTCTGTAACCTCACCATACAGAAAGGTTACAGATGGGTATCAGAAAAGTATCAGAAAGCATAGGGATGACAGGAATTGAAGGAGAGAGCTATGGAAGGATGAATGGCAGTCTGCCGGCCCCATGCCCCATTCCTTTAATTCTCCGCCCGACTTATGAGCTGTTACACAACACTATGTGTCCTATGTGTTTATTAAGAAGGGATTTGAAGATTGACATTTTACTCAATCTGCCCAACCAGCTCCTTCATCTTTCTTAATCCTGTACTTGCAACCAGCAAGGCATCCTGTTTCCCGTACGTTTCGTTGAACAGTTCGAGGGAGAGTACCTTGGTGCCTCCCATATTTCTTAGATCGGTCAGTATTTGTTTCATGGGAGCTGCCCCATCGCCTGGGTACACACGGTCGCTGTCCTTTTGCTGACCGCGTGGAATGGAGGCTACATAATCGTTCATGTGAAATACTTCTATCACGTTTCCATTGAGCATTTTCAGGCCATCGAATCCAGAGTTTCCTAAAAACAGATGAAACACATCGGCCAGTATCTTCACATCCGGATCGTTGGCAACCGAGGCAACCATCATGGCCTGTCCCAGGTGATAAAGCCCTTTTGATCCTCCCCAGAATTCGAGCAGGGGCATCACTCCTGTCTGTCGACCCAGTTCAATCAGTGCTTTATACTTGTGACCCGCTTCCATCAGATCGAAGGATTGGTCATAGGGAACACCCGCTGCAGGAGCCGCAATACGGCTACAGCCAATGGAGGCCATCATATCCATGTCTGATTTCATTTGTTCGAAACCCTTCTGGCCCAGCAGCCAGGGCGCAAATCCAATGGCATTCTCCACTTTCAAACCGCTATCAGCTATGTGTTTTTTGAGCGATTGAGCTGAATTTCCTGAATTCAGGTACTGCTTTACATCCTGCACCCAAAGTTCAATCCCATCATACCCGGCTTTCGATGCAATATCAATGGATGGAAGCAGTCCGGGATTCTGTCCTCTGATCGTACTGGTGTTCAATGAAAAACGAAAGGCTGACTCTTTTTTGAGGGGTACCGAAAACCCAGCTGTTGGTAACATCACCGCTGCTGTTGCAAGCCCGGCTGTTTTAAAAAGGTTTCTTCTGGTGAGCATGGTTTAAATATTAGGCGATATCCATTTTTCATTCAACAAGGTTCAAATATCGAAATTATTTAAGTTTATTTCTTGATATTTGATAACTTTATATCCAAAGATTTGATTCATTTGCCCCTATAAACCAACTAAGGCCCAAACCACTATGAAAAGCATTCCAGTCATTGCCATCTCCAGGAAGACCATCGCTGAAGCCTACGAGGCTGCCATACTAGCACTCTATCAACAGGGTACCAGGTTTAAAACCCAGTACGACAAGCCAGAAGACCCTGAAAGCATGGATTGCACCATGAACATCACCATCGAAGAGCCGGAAACTGATCCGATGATTCACATGGCCTTCCCCGGCGGATTGGAAGAATTGAAGGAATACGTCATGGAGTTAAAGGGCCTCAAGGACCACTGGACCAAAAACATGAACATGGAAGGCGATACCCGCTGGGAATATACCTATCATGGCAGGTTGCAAAACTATGGCGTTTGGAAAGAATTGCTCGACGGTACTTCTCAGGAGGCCGGCCCTTTCAAGGTTGATCAGATTCAGGCGGTCATCGACAAGCTATCGAATCAGCCCTTTACCCGACAGGCACAGATGATCACCTGGATGCCTAACATTGACATCGACTGCTACGACCCACCCTGCCTCCAATCACTGTGGTACCGCATTTTGGAAGACGAAAAGGGCATATATTGGCTGAACTGTAACATCCGCTTTCGCAGCAACGATGCCTGGGGAGCTAATTTTATGAACATGTTTGGATTCGTACAGTTCAACAAGGAAGTGATCGCTGCAGGAGTGGCTGAAAAGACCGGCAAGATCGTTAAGCTAGGCCGGTTGAACTGGCAGGCCGACTCTTTCCATATTTATGGTAAAGACATCAAGGTGGCCAAGGAAAGATTGTTCGACCGACTAGCGGATATGCCCTTTGATGAACGCACCATGAATTTCAACGATGAATTCATGCGCTCCATGTACGATGAAGCGGAAGTCCAGGTGATGAATAAGATCAAGGCCTACGATACCAGTCATTAGATTTATTCACCGAAAAGACAATTATTTATTTGGGAACTATCGTTCCATTGAGCAGGTTCTTAACGCCGATGATCTCGTCAACTTCTTCCCAGAAAGCAAAGTGGCCACGCAGAATGTAGTTTTCCCGTATATTTTTGGTGGCATTTTTAAGTTTTGGTACCCAGTTGATCGGTATAGTAACAATACGATTATCCGACAATTGAAATGCTATATTTTGATCGTCAAGAACAATGCTCTTAAAAGTTGGCATATAAAATCATTTTTAAGCAAAGCTACAAAACCAAGTAGAAAACACCAATATTTGGACTGTTTTTATTGATTATCAAAGTCATAAAACAGATTCATTTTGTTTTATGAAAGTCCCCAACCTTATTTCAACAGCATTCTGGCCGTTCTCCTGCTTTTCTGCTCAACGTATATCTGGCGCCCGCTGGTAATCTGGGCGACGGTTTCTGGTGTGTAATACCGGATGGTGACCAAATCAAGGCCCGTGTTGTATTTCACTTCAAATTTTTGCTGTAACTGAGCGATCAGCAGATCAATTCCCTGCTCCGGCTCATCAAACCCAATTGAAAAGTCGAGGGCAGACTGCTGAATCAGGCCAACCTTGAGGCGGTACTTGGCAAACAAACTGAACACCTCTGAAACGCTGTTGATGCTGATAAACGAAAAATCGTTGGGTGTGAGGGTAATCAAGGCCATGTTTTTTTTCATGATGATCACCGGAACCAGCTCAAGTGCATGTTCTACGGCATGAATAATGGTGCCCGATTTTTCAGGTTCAAGAAACGACTTGACAAACAGTGGGATGTTCTTATTTTGAAGCGGCTTGATGGTCTTTGGATGAATGACCTTTGCCCCTGAATACGACAACTCGATGGCTTCCTTGTACGACAGTTCATCTAATTTGATGGTGTCGGCGAAAAAGTCAGGATCGGCATTCAGGATACCGGGTACATTTTTCCAGATGTCCACCTCTTCGGCATCCAGGAGATTGGCAAGGATGGCCGCGGTATAGTCCGAACCCTCGCGCCCAAGGGTGGTGGTCTGGTTGGTCAATGTGCCGCCAATAAAGCCCTGGGTGATGTATAAATCCTCGGTTTCGAAGGTGAACATGCGCTTTGCCAGCCGGACCGACAGTTCCCAATTGATGTTGGCCTCGCGAAACTGATCATCGGTCTTCAGGCAATTACGAACATCCACCCAGCGGTTTTTAATCCCAGTATTGTTGAAGTACAAACTGATAATTTGTGTAGAGATCAATTCGCCAAAAGCCACAATCTGGTCGTATTCGAAGTCGAAATTCATTGAACGCTCCCCCTTGATGCGGTTACTCAATTGAGTGAACAACTTTTCAAGCTCCTGGAGCAGGGTGACCTCTCCCCACAGTTCAGCAACGATTCCATCATGGTAATCTTTTATCTCCTGGAAGGTGGTCCACACATCAGGATCCTGGTTAAAATATTTCCTGGCCAAAATCTCAAGTGCGTTGGTGGTTTTGCCCATCGCTGAAATGACCAAAACCTTGTTGCCAGGATACATTTTTAAAATGTTCACTGAATTACGTACTCCATCGGCTGAGCTAACCGAGGCACCTCCAAATTTAAAAACCTTCATTGTCGTGACTGATTAATTTTGACGTACAAAAATAAAAAAAGGATTCAGTCAAAACAGTTAAAAGACAAAAGTTTAAAGTTAAATAACAAATGTGCCAATAACTTTCAGAAAACTCTTTGTCTGTAACCATTGTTACAATATCCAGAACTCAAACTAACTACATTTGCAGCCTGATCTTTTGATTTGATGACAAAAAACAACATACTGAGGAAACTCAGGAAATTCCATAAATGGCCTGGAATTGTGATCACCCTGTTCGTGATCCTGTTCTGCATTTCAGGCATTCTGATGAATCATCGCAGCCTGATTTCAGGAATTGATCTTAAACGTTCAGTCTTGCCCAAAGATTACAGTTATCAAAACTGGAACAAAGCGGCCGTCAAATCGGTCTGTCAACTCAGTGAGGATTCAGCCCTGGTATATGGCAACATTGGCATCTGGCTCACGACCGATCATTTCAAAACCTTTCAGGACTGGAATGCGGGTTTCCCAAAAGGAATCGATAATCGTAAAATCAGTAAACTCCTTAAAACCCCCGATGGAAAACTATACGCTGGAACTTTTTTTGGCCTGTTCCAGTATTCAAAACAGCTGGGTGAATGGCAAAAAATCCAGCTTCCTGTTTCAGAAGAACGGATTACGGATCTGATTCTCAAGCACGATGAACTGTTGGTCCAAACACGATCGTTGTTGCTGACATCGTCTGATGGAAAATCGTTTCACCCCCTTGTGCTGCCCCCTCCCGAAGGGTACAACGGGAAAGCCAGCCTGTTTAAAACCTTGTGGCTGCTCCACAGTGGCGAATTATGGGGTATCGCCGGAATCCTTTTGGTCGATTTGTTCGGACTATCCATCCTGCTGATTTCGCTCACCGGCTTGATGCACTTCATTTTTCCCAAATGGCTCAAACGCCGCAGAGCCCGCGGGTCCCGCGATTTGCAATCGCAGCCCAATCCCCAAAAGTCGAACACCTCCCTGATTGCCGCCCGAAATTTTAACCTTCAATGGCACAACCGGCTGGGATGGATCTTTCTTCCCTTCCTGCTGTTCGTCACAATCACGGGCATGTTCCTGCGCCCGCCACTGCTCATTGCCATTGCCAGTTCGGTGGTCTCACCCATCCCGGGGACAGTCCTCAGTTCCTCCAATCCCTGGTACGATAAGTTGCGCCGCGTCCTGTACGATGATAAGCAGCACCTCTTCCTGTTTTCAACCAACGACGGCCTGTTCATCATCAATGAGAACCTTGAAGGACCGATGCTTCAACCCATGAGCCAGCCCCCGGTAAGCGTGATGGGCTGCAATGTACTAGAGAAAACAGCCCCAGGCGCCTACCTCGTAGGTTCGTTCAACGGGCTGTTTTTATGGAACCCATCTACCGGGCAAGTCATGGATGATCTCTCCGGCAGTCCCTATGAGGCACCTCAGACCCTTGGTCCGCCCATTTCCAAAGACATGATCGACGGCTGGTTTGCAGACCCCTCTGGCCATGAATTCTATTTCGACTACAACCTCGGGGTGCTTCCCATCAGACACAACCTTTCCTTTGGAGCAATGAGCCCTGAAATCGTTCATAAAAGCCCCATCTCCCTTTGGAACCTATCGCTGGAAGTTCATACCGGGCGAATCTTTGAGCCCTTGCTTGGTATGTTTTATATCCTCTACGTCCCCATAGCCGGTATCTGTATCCTGGTGGTGCTTTTGAGCGGCTTCTTCATCTGGTGGATCGGCTACCGCAAGAGCAAGCCTGCACCAAAACTGAAATCCATCACTGACAAGAAGTATATTCATGGGTAGAATTGAAGTCATCCTGTGAAAATCCGACTGCTATAATCAATATGCCAAATCAATACAGAGTCAATATAGAGTCAATACCAGCTCCAGTGTTTACGGGTAGATTACGGGTACATTACGGGTACATTACGGGTACATCATAGGTTCCGGAACCTGTAATGTACCTGTTATCTACCTGTAATGTACCTGTAATCTACCTGTGAACACTGGAATTGGTATTGACTCTATATTGAGTTTATATTGACTTTGTCATGGGGAAACTGTCTGTAAATAAGCATGGGGCAGGTGGATTGTTACAAATGATTGGGCAAAAGATGTGCTCAGGAAATATTTTATATTTAGTTTCCTACAGATTAAATTACCAGAGTTCTGTAAATATATCTTCCAGGTATCCTTTGGATAAAATTCACCCATCTCGCTGCAGAATGCAACATTGGCTATCACACGGCAGTAGAAACGCAACGGCCGGATAAATCTTTACTTCCAGAAAATGAGCTTTTCAGCTACCACCAACAGCAAGCCTCCAAAGGCCATTCTTAATGCCCGATCGGGCAAACTAATGGAATTTTTTGAACCAAAATAGCCTCCTATGAAAAATGCAAGGGCCAGGATCAGGGCGAACTTCCAGTTCACACAACCATTTTTCAAGTAATGGATCGTTGCCATCAGGGTGACTGGTGGAATCATAAAGGCCGGGGAAGTGCCCTGCGCCTGGTGCTGGGAGAAACCCAGGAAGAAAATCAGTGCCGTGATCACGATGATCACCCCCCCACGCCAAAGGTGCCGCTAAAATTACCGGCCAGCAGGCCAATGATCGCAAGCAGAATGATTTGGGTGACTGTTATAGGCCATGAATGACATGGGTTGAATGAATCAGTTTCGGGAAATGGGCGCATTGAACCTAAAACCAATACCATGAAGGTTCTGGATCTTGATGTTCTCATCACTTCCCAAATATTTGCGCAGTCTTGAAATAAATACATCCAGGCTTCGTCCCAGGTAGTAATCGTCTGAACCCCATACCTGTTTGAGAATGTCGGAGCGGCTGAGCACCTTGTTGGGATTGTCGCAGAAATAGCGCAGCAGTTCAGCTTCCTTGTAGGTCAATGTTTTTCGATCGCCTTTGGCATCCAATACCAGGCTATCGGAATAGAAATTGAAATGGCCTACTTTATAAAAATTCAGTTCACCGACGCTGTCGATGTTATTCACGCTGCGTTTGAGGAATACACGGATCTTGAGCAGCAGTTCCTCCATGCTGAATGGTTTGGTGAGGTAATCGTCGCCCCCGATAGTCAGGCCGGTAATCCTATCTTCGGTCATGGATTTGGCCGTGACAAAAATGATGGGCACGTGGTCATCGATTTCCCTGATTTCTTTGGCAAGGGTAAAACCATCCTTTTTGGGAAGCATCACATCGAGCAGGCACAGGCTGAATTTTCCGGCTACAAAGGTCTTCAGGGCCGCTTCCCCATCATGGATGGAAGTGACCACATAACCGGCTTGTTCAAGATTATCCTTGATGATAAAATTGAGGGTCTTGTCATCCTCAACAAGCAGAATTTTTTCGCCCTGGTAGGTCATGGTGTTGGTTTCTGAATTTCAACAATAAAAGTACTTCCTTTTCTTGGATTTTCGATCACTTTTATTTGCCAACGATGCCTTTGTACGATTTTTTGGACATAATCAAGCCCCAGACCGAAGCCTTTTACATCGTGCACATTTCCAGTGGGGACACGGTAGAACCTGTTAAAAATCTTTTTGCGGTAATCCCTTGGGATTCCAATGCCATTGTCGTCAAACGAGATAACAAAATGGCTCCTGGTTTCTTCCAGCCTGACAATGATCCTGGGTTCCGTTTGACAGTACTTGATGGCATTGTCCAGAATGTTAAAAATAAGGTTCGAAAAATGAAGCTGATCGGCCCTGACAACCGCCTTGGTCACCTTCGATTCCAGTTGAATGGAATAAGCATTTCCATTCTGGCTGTTCTTAAATTCGCGGATCGACTCAGTGATGAATGAATTTAATTCAATCGGTTCGAGCTGTAACTGGAGTTTTGTTTTTTCGATGGTGGCCATCTGGAGCAGTTTCTCGACATGGTCAGAGAGGCGCTTGTTTTGCTGGTCTACAATTTTCACATATTCTCTCAAGCGCTCGGGTTGTTCAACAATGGCAGGATTTGAAAGCACCTTGGCGGCCAGTTCAATCGACGCGATGGGTGTCTTGAACTCGTGGGTCAGGTTGTTGATAAAATTCTTCTGGATCTCGCTCAACTTCTGCTGTTTAATAATCACATACAGGGCGTAGCCGAAGAAAAATACTACAAAAAACAAGATGCCCGTCATGAAATACCAGCCGATCAGGCGCGAATTGTAAAACTGCGAACGATCGGGGAAATGGACCCCGAAATAATAGGTGTATTTTTCACAGGTCGGCAAATTGCAGGCTTTGCTCTTCTTGTTGACTTTATTCATGCGCTTATCGTAGATCATTTCCTCCACGCTGCACGAAGCAGAATCACAACTTTTGGCCGCCTTTGCATTTACCGCAGCAGGATCGCCTTTCAAGGGATCGCCATGGACCATTTTCTTTGAATTGCAGTCATAAATACCGTATTCAAAGGGGACATTTAAATTTCTTTTTCTGAATTCAAGGGCCAGGAAATGTTCCAGCAAATTGGGGTCAATCACCTCATTCACATTGACCACGTAATAATTATTTGAAATCTGATCGACCGGGCAGCCCTCGGATGGCTTGGAGGGGATTTGATGAGCCTTGCTGTTATAATCATTCAGTTGATCGGCCACACTGCGCAAAGCACTGGTAACCAATTCATGAAACTTCTTTTCATTCTGGTCATACGAATTCTTCAGGAAGAAAAATTGAATCAGCAGGATTCCCAGCACTGACACGGTCGCCATTATTATCACAAAGCCAATGGAATTTCTCTTCATAAAATTAGGTTGATCTCTTGAAACGATGGTACGAAACTACGCAAAAAAGACATCCCTTTGTTTCATTAACAGTTCATTAACAAAAGTTTTGGTTCGATTAATAATAATTCATGGAAAGGTTTTTACATTTGCATAGATTGAGTAACAATAAATATATTTGTGCACTATCTTTGGATGAAATTTCATTTTTCCACTCCATTTAAAAAAACTGATATGAAAATTACAATGACGCTTTTAATGGCCATGTTTCTATGCTTGCCATTGGTTAACCGGGCACAGGCAGCGACCGACAAATCACGTATTGCTTTTGAAAAGCTGCAACACAATTTCGGTACTTTCAAGGAAGAGCTGGGGCCGCAAACCGTTTCTTTCAATTTCAAAAATGAAGGAACAGTTCCCTTGATTCTCAACAATGTACAGGCATCCTGCGGTTGTACCACACCTGAATGGACCCGCGACCCGGTAGCTCCTGGTGCAAAAGGGATTATCAAAGTTAGTTACGATCCAAGAAATCGCCCTGGGGTGTTTAATAAAACCATCAGGGTCAGCTCGAATGCCGATAATGCTGATGTGGTTTTAACAATCCTGGGAGAAGTAACTCCAAAGGTCCCTACCCTTGAAGAAAGCTATCCAAACGAGATTGGCCCACTGCGCGCAAAGACCAATCACATTGCTTTTGTTCAGATCAAGGAAAACCAGGTAAAAAAGGACAGTACTGAAATCATCAACAACTCTGACAAACCAGTACAGCTGAGTTTTAAGACTCCACCGCCTCACCTGACTGCTGTCATTCGTCCTGCCAAACTTGCACCCAAACAAAAAGGATACATCGTGGTGACTTTCGATGCTTCGAAAATTAAGGCCTACGGTTTTGTAATGCACCGCATTTATTTGAATGTAGATGGTCAGGATGATTACAAAAACTCAATTGCGGTAAGCACCACCCTGGAAGAAGATTTCTCGGCTTTATCGGCAGAGGATCTGAAAAATGCACCGGTTGTGAAATATGATTTGGAATCATTTGATTTTGGAGACATCAAACCAGGCAGCAAGGTTGAACACACCTTTAACCTGAAAAATGACGGGAAAAAAGATTTAATCATCCGCGATGTAAAAAGCTCTTGCGGTTGTACGGCTGTTTCACCATCCAAAAACATTGTATCTTCTGGTGAAAGTGTTCCACTGAAGGTCACTTTTGACTCTACGGGTAAAAACGGTCGTAACAATAAAACCATTACCGTAATTACCAATGATCCGAAAAACCCCACCACTGTATTAAGGATTTCAAGCAATATTTTGGCTAATTAATTATTCATTCAACCATATGAAAAGGAAGCCGCTTCACCATCAGGAAGCGGCTTCCTTTATTTATTTCATTCACCTGGATTCGTTCAATTTGTTCTTGATAGAATTCGTATCTTCGTATAATTTGTATCTTTGAAAGAAAAATCGCATGATAGTTGCAGACGAAACTCTTGCTTTTAAGGTCATTAAAGAATCGATCAATGAACTTTTACCCGAAAGTTCAATATTGCTTTTTGGATCTAGGGCAAGGCACGATCATAGCGATGATAGCGATTATGACCTGATGATTATTACCAACGATTTTCACGATAATAAGCAAATACGATTATTCAAATCCTTGATTAGAAAAAAATTGGCTCATAACCATATCCCGGCCGACATCATTATACAAAGCAAGGAAGAAGTTGAATTAAAGAAGAAAATCACCGGTCATATTGTCCGACAGGCTCTAAAGGAAGGGATTCCATTATGAACCAAGCTGGTTGAACAAAAATTAAAATTTTTAATTTAACTCTTCATTTCTTGCGTAGTAGCTAAAATTTGTTGGCTTGTCGCCCCATAATTAAAAGCTCATAAAAATCAATAGTTTTCTGTTAAAAAACGCTACCGAATCCTTCAATATTCTTTATTGATAGTTACCTTCGCATAAAATTACACAACATGATTGGCGATCCAAGCTATCAACATATAGAAAATGGCCCCGAGTACTCGGGGTTAAATGTAAATCAAGGCATTGAGCCATTGCCTTCGGTGGATGAGAATTCAGTCAAACGATTCCTGAAAAACAAAAAGAGGAACACGCTATCGGTTCAGCAATTTGTGGATGGAATCCTGAATGGGGATATTACCATTCTGAGCCAGGCGGTCACGCTGGTTGAAAGCTCAAAGCCCGAGCACCAGGAAATTGCCCAGGAAATCATTGTAAAATGTTTGCCCTTCAGCGGGAACTCAGTCAGGATCGGAATTACCGGGGTGCCAGGTGTGGGGAAAAGCACCTTCATCGAGGCCATGGGAAAACACATGACCTCGAAAGGCAATAAACTGGCCGTCCTGGCCATTGATCCCAGCAGTGAACGCACCAAGGGAAGTATCCTGGGTGATAAAACCCGGATGGAAGACCTCTCCATTGATCCGAATGCCTATATCCGTCCTTCCCCCTCAGCCGGGTCTCTGGGTGGAGTAGCGCGAAAGACCCGCGAAACCATCGTATTGTGTGAAGCAGCTGGATTCAACCATATCTTTATTGAGACCGTCGGTGTTGGACAAAGCGAAACTGCCGTTCATTCGATGGTCGACTTCTTCCTTTTGCTCATGCTGGCAGGGGCGGGCGATGAGCTGCAAGGCATCAAGCGGGGAATCATGGAAATGGCCGATGTCATTACCATCAACAAAGCGGATGGGAATAACATTGAAAAGGCTGGCCTTGCCAGGGTTCAGTATATGAATGCATTGCACCTGTTTCCCCCTACCGATTCAGGATGGATACCTAAGGTGACCACCTGTTCGGCTTATATGAAAACAGGTATCAGCGAAATTTGGCAAACCATTGATGAATATTTATCGCTGGTCAAAACAAATGGTTATTTTCAGCACAAGCGAAATGAGCAAGCGAAGTTCTGGATGTACGAAACGATCAACGAACAGCTTCGGAATAACTTTTATCAGAACGAACAAATTAAGTCCTTGATGGAAGAATCGGAGAAAAAAGTGCTGAAGGAAGAAATCTCTTCTTTTGTCGCCGCTCGAAGATTACTCGATTTATACGATCAGATTAAAAAAAATATTTAACCACACATTAAACAACCCATTCAATGAGAAATCTATTAGCAACATTGGTAGTAGCCTTGACAATTTTTGCTTGTCACTCGACCAAGGATGAATTTTCGATCAAAGGCAGTATTGCAGGCGTGGAAACAGGAAAAGTATATCTGCAAAAGATTGTGGATGGCCGCCCTCAAAATATCGATACAACGGATGTTGTGGACGGAAAGTTTGCTTTCAAGGGAAAGATGGAACTACCCGATATCAGGTTACTGCGTCTGAATGATCAGGATTACCTGGCCCAGCTTTTTTTGGATAACTCTGACGTAAAGGTAGTTGCAAACAAAGACAGCCTACGTGCCACCAAAATTACAGGTTCACCATCCCAGGATATCTTCCAGAAATACCTGAAAGAACTTGAACACATGAATAAAGGAGTGGCAAAACTTCAGCAGAGCTATCAATCAGCCATTGCAAGCGGGAATGTCGAAGAAGCAAAAAAGGATTCAATTGATTACATAGCAACGATTGAAAACATGAAAGTCTTTACAAAGAATTTTGTGAAAGAAAACAATAATTCAGTCGTTTCAGCTTACCTCACACTGGTGCAACTGGCTCCCCAATTGAGTGAGGCTGAATTGGATTCAATCGCTGCTAAATTTCCCGCGGAAATCAGCAAATCGGAATATGTGATAAAATTGAAAGAGATGGCTGAGGGGATGAGAAAAACGGCCATCGGAGTTGTTGCACCTGATTTTACCATGAATGATCCTGAGGGTAAACCAATCACGCTTTCTTCTTTAAGGGGTAAAATAGTCATGATTGACTTCTGGGCTTCCTGGTGTGGCCCTTGTCGCAAGGAGAACCCTAACGTGGTTAAACTGTATCAGCAGTATCATGACAAAGGCTTCGAAATTCTGGGCGTTTCATTGGACCGTACCAAGGAAGAATGGGTAAAAGCCATCCAGGACGATCAATTGAAATGGTTGCATGTTTCCGATCTTCAGTTCTGGCAGAATACCGCCGCGCGCCTGTACTCTGTGAACTCCATTCCACAGACTTATTTACTGGATAAAGAAGGAAAGATTATCGCCAAGGGGTTAAGAAGCGAAGAATTGGCAACCAAACTGGGTGAATTGCTTCCATAATAAAGAAGTAACTAGAGTGAGCCAGAGCTCGGAGTGACTAAAGTTTATGGGCAACAAAAACATAAAATGCAGAAGTCACTACCAGGTGGCTTCTGTTAATTCAATTGCTGGGGAATAATGACCTTTGGGAAAACTTTTCATCACAGGGCGTGTTATAATGCTGTTTGTTTAATTTAATGAAACATCATTTATGAGTTACGATCTAATAGTTGTAGGCAGCGGTCCAGGCGGATACGTTGCTGCCATCAGAGCCGCACAACTTGGCTTAAGTGTAGGGGTTGTTGAAAGGGAAAACCTGGGAGGTATTTGTCTTAACTGGGGTTGTATTCCAACAAAATCGCTGCTCAAAAGTGCAGAGGCCTTCGAATATGCAACACATGCAGCCGATTATGGTGTTTCGATAACAGGGGAAATAAAACCCGATTTTCAGGCAATGGTCAAGCGAAGCCGGGGCGTTGCCGATGGAATGAGTAAGGGGATCAACTTCCTTTTTAACAAAAATAAGATTGAAGAAATACATGGGTCCGCCCGGCTAATGGATAAAAACTCCATAGAGGTGACCGATGAAACTGGCCACAGGGCTATTCATTCGGCTAAGAATATCATTTTAGCTACCGGAGCCCGTTCACGAGAACTGCCCAATCTGGAGCAGGACGGTGAAAAGATCATCGGTTATCGTGAAGCGATGACCTTGGCCAAACAGCCCAAGTCGATGGTGGTGGTGGGTTCAGGTGCCATTGGAAGCGAATTCGCATACTTTTACCAAAGCATCGGCACCGAAGTCACTTTGGTTGAATACTTGCCCAATGTCGTTCCCAACGAAGATGAAGAAGTTTCGAAAGTGCTGGAACGCTCATTCAAGAAAATGAAAATGAAGGTTTTCACCAATGCATCGGTTGAATCGGTTGATACTTCAAAAAAATTGTGTAAAGTAACTGTCAAGACAAAAAAAGGCGAGGAAATCATCGAGGCTGAAATCGTATTGTCAGCCGTTGGAATTACTCCCAATATTGAGAATATCGGACTGGAAGAACTGGGAATAGAATTGGAAAAAGGCAAGGTGAAGGTCAATGAGTTTTACCAGACCAATGTGGATACCATTTTTGCCATTGGCGATATCGTTGCCGGACCAGCACTTGCCCATGTAGCTTCGGCCGAAGGAATCGTTTGCGTTGAAAAGATCGCAGGACTGAATCCCCAGCCGATTGATTATTCAAATATACCGGGATGTACCTATACCAATCCTGAGGTCTCCTCTTTAGGAATGACTGAACAGAAGGCCAAAGAGGCAGGCTATGAAATCAAAGTAGGTAAGTTTCCTTATTCAGCCAGCGGAAAGGCAAGTGCTTCGGGACACAAAGAAGGTTTTGTGAAACTTATTTTTGATGCCAAATACGGTGAGTTGCTAGGTGCGCACATGATTGGCGGAAACGTAACAGAGTTGATTGCTGAAATGGTGGTTGCCAAAAAACTGGAAATAACCGGACATGAACTCATCAAGAGCATCCACCCTCATCCTACGATGAGCGAGGCCATCATGGAAGCTGCCGCGGCCGCTTACGGCGAAGTCATTCATCTTTAGAGCAAGTCTGATTTCAAAAACAATACAAACCCGGGACAACAGTTCCGGGTTTTTCAATTCAGACCGGTAAAACAGGAAGATCGTTCATCTCCATTCAGGAACTTTTATAACAGACGCACCTTTTTCTTTGGTTGCGAGAGAAGATGTGATAGCTGATTCAACTATCTTTACATCAGAAATAAAACAATTATCTGAATAGTCAGAACCTACAATGGAATTTAAAAATTTTACCTATCTGATCTTATTGATCGCTTCCATATCGGTCCCCCTGTACCAGAGCTTTGACAAAAGGAAGCGGTACGCTGAAAAGATCAGATACATTCTTCCTGCCATTCTCATTACAGCAGTGTTATTTCTGATTTGGGATATTAATTTTACGGAAGCAAAGATTTGGAGCTTCAACACTGCATACACCCTTGGAAAAAGTTTCAAAGGCCTGCCCATTGAAGAATGGCTTTTCTTTTTGGTAGTTCCCTATTGTTGTATTTTCATTTATGAAATAGTAAAAGTAGATCTGGAGAAATACGAATACCCCAACTTCTTTCTCGCGCTCAGCCTACTATTAATTGCTGGATTTGCCCTGATTGGCTATTTTTTCAGGTATCGGTTATATACTTTTATGGCTTTCCTGCTTCCAGCCGTTTACTTGGGCTACACGGTGTTCAGAAACCAGTTTAAGCAACATCTCACCAAGTTCTATTTCAGCTATTTCATTTCTCTTGTACCCTTATTGATCGTTTACGGGATACTTGCCTCTCTGCCCCTGGTGGAATATGATGCTGCCCATATTTTAAATATCAGGGTAGTCAATATTCCAGTAGAGGATTTTTCTTACTTTTTCCTGATGCTTCTAATGGCCATTACCATTTATGAATTCCTGAAGGAAAGAAAATTCTACTAATCTGGCTGTAATGAAGAAAATCAAGATTGAAATACAAATTACTATTTTAACTTTCTGCATTGCCATTGCGGTGATTGTTTCAGGATATCTGGCTTATCAAAGCCTTTCAAAAATTGTTGATACCATTCACAAGGAAGCACGTCCCGATCTTAAATTACTCTTGATTAAAGATATTGCTGCCGATTTAAACGAAGTCGAAAATACCATTCGTCTTTATAGCTTAACCGGTGATACAATGTACCGTCACCCGTACCGTAAATTAGGTAACAACATTCAGGAAAAGCTAAATTCACTGGCTCAATATGCCATTCCAGGCTCAGATGACATGATTAATATTGACTCCATCCATCAGCTTGCAATCCGAAAACTACTGATATGGAACGAAGTACAGAAACTTCATCATTCGAAAGGGAATTCCCACAGCACTTTTTCAAGTCTTTATTCCAGAATCGACACTGTAATTATAAAAGACGACACCATTAAGTATGTATTGGAAGAGAAAAAGGGATTCCTGAAAAGAATATTCGGCAAAAAAGATACAGCATCCAAGGCGCCTATTATCATTGATAAATCCAGGGAGAAACAAATTATTAAGCAGGAAATTGCAGGTATTGAAAAACAAATCAATGATCAGGCCAAACGATTACAAACCAAAGAAATGGTTTTGCTTGAAGAAAACATTCAGTTAACTCAAACGCTGAATAAACACATTGCAAGCATTGAGA
>DASXUZ010000314.1:0-7121 GCA_036504555.1 Prolixibacteraceae bacterium
GTAATCTACAATACAGATACATTACAGTTAGATTACAGATACATTACAGATACCAATACCCTGGCAGTAGTCTGGGGATCATTGGGAACAAACAGAAGGCTAAAACAACCTTGAAAATGAATTGCTTAGACCTTGATCGAACGGGTGGCTGAGATTTTACAAAACTCAATGTGAAAAGCTATTGATGGTATTGTTATTTTTTTGGAGTCCAATCTGAACCGCTTAATTTTCTATTTGTTATGCAATGATTGATCCACTTAATCAACAATCAGATGAACAAAGGAAGGTTGGAAGCATTCAGTGATGGCGTACTGGCTATCATCATCACCATCATGGTGCTGGAATTAAAAGTGCCGCATGGCTATGAACTGAACGATCTGAAACCTTTGCTCCCAAAACTGCTCAGCTATATTTTAAGTTTCATTTACCTGGCCATTTACTGGAACAATCACCACCACATGATGCATACGGTCAAACGGGTGACGGGCAACATCCTGTGGGCCAATATCCACCTGCTTTTTTGGTTGTCGCTTCTTCCCTTCACCACGGCCTGGATGGGAGAAAACAATTTCAAGGCCATGCCCATGGCTCTCTATGGATTCGTACTTTTAATGAATGCCATCGCATATTACATACTGCAGGGACAGATCATCAGAAACCACAGACCTAATTCTATCTTAGCCAGGGCTGTAGGCAAAGATTACAAAGGAAAGGCATCGCCTATTTTATATTTACTGGCCATTGCTTCCTGTTGGGTCAATCAGTGGATAGCGGTTTCCATTTATGTGCTGGTGACTTTGATCTGGCTCGTTCCCGACAGGAGAATAGAGATCATCTTCAAGGAGGAAGAAGTGGAGAAGCAATAATCAATCATTTAAAAACACTGAACTGTCTACATTCAACCAGGCATTCCAGTCTATTGAGATCCAAAGTTCACTGCCATTTTGAATGGCAACTTTATCATACTTATTGCTGGTATCAATAAAAGTCAGGTGATCTGGATGGTTTAAACATCCGCCAGGACCCGGGGAAGCCGAATAAAACAAATTTACAAAATTAAAAGTTCAGATGGCAGCTTTCTGAACAATAATGACTAAGTTAGTCATCAGAAAATACAAGGGTAGTTTTTTGTTCAAAATTAATACCTGCAGCTATGAAATCAACAACAATGACAGAACCTCAACTAAGTGTCGGCATCCTGTATGAGCCGGAAATCATCTTCAGGTTAAATGGAATTTACTTACTGGCCCCCAATGGCGTGCCTTATGAAGCTATCCAAAAGGTAAATTACCGCGAGGGTAAGCTATGGTTGAACGATGAAATAGTGGATGATGACAGCCTCCTTTTTCAACCGGTGAGATATCGGGAAGCCTCATTCGAATTGAACGATGTGACCATTGGCATTCATTTTCATTGGGAAAGGAAGGAAGATCAGCAATTCAAAGGTTCGCTGAAAATAATCATTGAAGATGAAAAGCTGACGGCTATCAATGTTCTGCCCCTGGAAGATTACCTGGTCAGTGTGATCTCATCGGAAATGAATGCCACCAGCAGCCTTGAACTGTTGAAGGCCCATGCCATCACTTCACGCTCATGGCTTTTGGCACAAATTGAAAAAAGCAAGAAACTGAATGAATCCAAAAATGCATTCCCATCGATTACAGAAACACCAACAGAACTGATCCGCTGGTATGATCGGGAAGCGCACCAGAATTTCGATGTCTGTGCCGATGATCACTGTCAGCGCTACCAGGGAATTACCCGGCAGTCAACGTCCCTGGTTGAGCAAGCCGTTGCTGAAACCCGTGGGATGCTTTTGATGCAGGATAATATCATCTGCGATGCCCGTTATTCGAAAAGCTGCGGGGGCATGACCGAAGCATTCGAAAACGTTTGGGAGCCTGAAGTGCATTCTTACCTGCAATCCGTTGTCGACAATCCATTGATGCCCGAAGGTTATGATGCCGACCTGACAAATGAGGAGGCAGCCGAAAGATGGATACGAAATACCCCCGACGCCTACTGTAACACCAATGACAAGGAAATCCTCTCGCAGGTGCTGAACGATTATGACCAGGAGACCAAGGATTTCTACCGTTGGAAAGTCACGCACCGGCAAGCCGACCTTGCAGAATTGATTGCCCGCAATACGGGTAAAGACTTTGGAGCAATCCTGGATCTTGTTCCTATTGAAAGGGGTCAGTCGGGGCGTTTAACCAAACTTAAAATTGTGGGTACCAAACTGACCCTGACCATTGGCAAGGAGCTTGAAATCCGTAAAACATTGTCGGAATCACATCTATACAGCTCGGCATTTGTGATCGATAAACATACTATTCAGGATGACATTCCCGGTGAATTTACCCTGACGGGCGCTGGCTGGGGCCATGGCGTTGGCCTTTGCCAGATTGGGGCTGCCATGATGGGTGCCAAGGGTTTTAAATATGATGAAATATTGATGCACTATTTTAAGGGCGCCAGTATTGAAAAGAAATATTGAAGAAGGGCTTGGGCAGGGGGAAAGTGAGAATTTGAGAAAGTGAGAATTTGAGAATTTGAGAAAATAAGAAAATGAGAAAATGAGAATTAAACTCCTCTCCCTGATCGGCACGCAACTTTAACTTTAAACTTTAAACTTTAAACCTGAACGCTGGAATCTGAATACGTATGACTGATCTGCAAAAGAAATCGCTTCCGAAGCAACGCAACCCCTGGGCCTGGATTCCTACCCTCTACTTTGCCGAAGGAATTCCATATGTGGTTGCCATGACCGTTTCTGTGATCATGTTCAAGCGAATGGGAATCTCCAATGCAGATATTGCCTTTTATACAGGTTGGTTGTATGCGCCCTGGGTGATAAAACCCCTGTGGAGCCCATTGGTGGATTTACTGAAAACCAAGCGGTGGTGGATTGTTGTCATGCAATTGATTATTGGCGCTGCCTTGGGAGGGGTTGCACTGGCTCTCCCTTTACCGGTTTACTTTAAAATTACCTTGATCTTCTTATGGCTGCTGGCCTTCAGCTCAGCCACGCACGACATTTCGGCCGATGGGTTTTACATGCTGGGATTGAATGAACATCAGCAGGCATATTTTGTAGGTATCCGAAGTACCTTTTACCGCATCGCCATGATCACAGGACAAGGACTGCTGATCATCCTGGCAGGGTTCTTTGAAACAGCCACAGGATTGCCTCCCATTGAGATCAATGTTAAAGCCCAAAACAATATTACCCAACAGATCACCTTGCCTGAGCTTACACAAAGCTCACAAACTGCAACAGATTCCTATTTTGCAACTTTCCCCCGAGAGGTTATTATTTCAACTGGCAATATTCAGAAACAACAACTGGATTCAATCCGTCAATTGGTCAATGACCACAACCAGTCTCTTGGATTTGTCAGCAAGGGCAAAGAGTTGGCAACTGCCCAAAATCAAAAGAAAGTTTCATGGTGGACTAGGTCTATTTCCTCGCCCCTGAAAGAGTTCCTTCAAAAGCATTTTCCAAAGGATGAAGTGCTGCAAGGAAAAAATACCTCCGTTGGCAATGTGGCCATAGTGGCCGTTAAACTGAACGGGAAGCCAGATGCCGATAAGGAAATGGTGCTGAACATGAAATGGCAGTCGGGTGATAAAAGTCTGCAACTACTAGAAGGTGAGCGCCTTGCCTTTACCCTTCAAAACTGGGAGCAGCCTGCCTATATCCTGGTACAGGCAGATCCCAAACTAACCAAGGCCACTGAAAGCACCTTCAAGGGAACCTCTGGCAATATTCACCTGGCCTGGAGCATTACCTTTGTGATACTGGCCGGAATGTTTATCCTCTTTTCCTTTTACCACCGTTTTGTGCTCCCCTACCCTGCCTCTGACAAGAAGCGAACCAACAGGAACTTGCTGATGGCTTATTTCAAAACTTTATTTTCCTTCTTCAAGAAGAAGGAGATATGGGTCATCCTGTCCTTTTTAATTTTCTACCGCCTGGGCGAAGCGCAACTGGTCAAGATGGCCTCTCCCTTTATGCTCGATCCCCGTCAGCTGGGAGGATTGGGACTGACTACCGGAGATGTTGGATTGATATATGGAACCTTTGGAATCCTTGCTCTCACAGCAGGAGGTATCCTGGGTGGATTGGCTGTAGCTAAAAAAGGATTCAGGTACTGGCTCTGGTGGATGGTATTGGCTATCAACATTCCGCACATGGCCTACGTCTACATGGCCTTTGCTCAACCGACCAACTATTTGGTTATCTGCCTCTGCGCTGCCATTGAGCAATTCAGTTATGGTTTTGGATTCACGGCTTATATGCTTTACATGATTTATATTTCTGAAGGAGAAAACAAAACAGCCCATTTTGCCATAGCAACCGCCTTCATGGCCCTTGGAATGATGCTGCCCGGCATCTTCTCAGGATGGCTGCAGGAGATTGTAGGATATAAAAACTTTTTCGTATGGGTGATGCTCTGTATGATCCCCGGCATGATACCTGTCTTCTTCGTAAAGGTAAAGCCAGGATTTGGGATCAAGAAGAAAGAGGAATAAGGGAATGAAGAGTTTAAGGTTTAAAGTTTAAAGTTTAAACCTTAAACTTTATACTTCAGCCGTTTAAAACCTCCGCTTGAAATTCATTTAATATGAGCTGATGGTCAAAAGCCAGTTCTGGGAGCTGATCAAGTTGGAACCATTGTGCATTGGCTGCATCGTCGCCTGCCTGAGGACTTGTTTCTTCATCCTGGAAAGAATAAAATATCACAGAAATAGTGCGTCCCCGGGGATCGCGATCAACCGAACCATAGGCTTTGAATTGTTTTAAGTCCTCTACTCTCACGCCGGTTTCCTCTTCCAGTTCGCGGTGACAGGCAGCCTCAAGCGATTCATCCAATTCAATAAACCCACCGGGAAGCGCCCACTTGTCCTTGAAGGGCTCCCCACCACGCTGTATGAGCAAAACCGAGTTCAGTTTGCTAAGTAAAATAGCATCAACAGTGACTGAGGGGCGGGGATATTGGTAGGTATACATGGGGGAAGTTTAAAGTTATAAGTATTTAGAGTATTTAGAGTTCAAGGGTTAAAGTTCAGAGCTGTCAGGTGATTTTTAGACAGGAGTAAACGCATTGTCAAGTTGTCGTGGAAGAAAATAGCCTTTTATACAGTTTGGATTACGGACACATATTTGAATATGATCTTTTTCTCGAAACCCTGCATTTGGATATAATTCCTTCCCTTCCCAAAAAACACCCCTTACTGAATCATAAAGAGGTTCATTGTCATCTTTTCTTATTTGGTGGATGGTTTCAAAAATGGCACAATCCAAGTCTCTCAAAAGAAGGTCTTCTGAATTTCCCACTGTTTTATTTTCAGGTAATTTACGTCCTGATTTTTCCCATATTAGTTTAAAAGCATCATAACCAGACTTTAAGAGTTGGAGCATCCCATAATCCAGTAAGTCAAAACAAAGCCCCAAATCAATTACTGCTCCAATTACTGCAGGATTTTGAATTGGATTAATAGCCTTGGAAGGATTGTTTTTTAGAAAAGTTACAAATTCAAAGGCACGATCAGGACTGTTTTCCCAAAAATAGACTCCATGACCTAGCCAGTCATAATTATTTTGACTTTCCTTGAGGTCGATTTTACGACTGACCACATCGTGAACTATTGATTCATCACAACCATGAAATCCTAAAATCAAACCCGGTCTGGAGGAGTACATAGGTTTTTGTAATTCTTACTTAGATTCCCATCTTTTGTGGTAACACCAATCTTAATCAGAAATTCTTCAGACTTCTTTTTACTGGAAGAAACTTTTCTTCCATAAGCCTTGATTTTGGCTTCAAATTTATCAATCTCTGTTTTACTCATCTGATTCAATAATATGGCGTAAAGATATGGCTTAAAACGAAATAAAAAGAGAATTGTTCCAAATATTCTCCTTCTTATTATTTTCTCAGTTCCTCATTTTTTCTTTTCCAGATCTATTCTTTAATGATTCTCTTCATCACCCTCATCTGGTGGGTGTATCGTTTGGTGTCCACATTAAAGATCCCAAACTGGTCGACATTGTCAATGCGCACTTTGCCCGATGCATGAATGATCTTGTTCTTCTCCCAGATAATTCCCACATGAACGATCTGGCCTTCCTCATTGTCGAAAAAAGCAAGGTCACCGGGCAGTGTTTCTTCTACAAAGCTCAAGGCAGTTCCACAATGCACCTGCTGGGTGGTATCACGCGGAATGGCATATCCCACCGTCTTATAAATGATTTGGGTAAAACCTGAACAGTCGATTCCAAGGGGAGAACGTCCGCCCCACAAATAGGGAGCGTTAAAGTATTTCAGTGCTTGTTCGATTAACACTTTGCGGATATGAGCCGGCTTCCGATAAGTGATATTACCCGCGTGACGAAAGATTTCCTGCTGGATGGAAAACTCTTTCAGGTTGGGACGCCAGCAAGGCAATGTACTTCCGGCCACAATCATGGTAGTCTGTTCAGCATTTACAGGAATGATGTTGAAAATATCGGTGGTCACAGCAAAGTGGGCATTTTCAATCTTCTGATAGGTTTTTTCCATCAGTGGAGTGATCATTTTCATATCCACCCACCCTTCATAACCATCGAAGGCCAGCTTTATACAGGCCCAGCCAAGCATCATTTCATTGACAATGAAATGTTCTCCATATAAGATCTGGGTGATCATTTCACTTTGCTCGCAAGGTTCTTTGCGCACCGGGATGATACTTAAACTTGAAATGCCGTAATTCATATGCTTTAAAATTATCCGCTAAAAGGGCTAATGCTCTTTTCAATCATTTAGATTGAAGTAAGATAGCTATTTTACCGAAGATTTTATTAATTTAGTCACCCAAAGGTAAGATTTAACAGTTACTTTATAAATTGCAAAGGTTTTCAAAGTTCACTATTTATGAAAAAGTTATTAACCCCTTTAATTCGATCCTACCATTGGTTTTACCTTGTCATGGTACTGACGGCAGGTATTGGATTGATATTTCTAATGTTCCCCGGCGAAAGCAGGTTTAAATATGAATTCCAGAAAGGCAGTCCATGGCGGCATGAGACCTTGATTGCCCCTTTCAACTTTGCCATTTTGAAATCTGATGCAGAA
>DASXUZ010000315.1:0-32703 GCA_036504555.1 Prolixibacteraceae bacterium
CGGGGTTAATACTACGACCATGACTGTTGTCTACAAGAACGGCAACACGATAATTGACACGCCGACTGCTTACACGGCTGCAAACAATGCAACAGTTACCGTTACTGCATACTATACCGCTTCTGCTGCAACCTGTACCGATGTTGCTACAATTACACTTCATGTCAACCCGAGACCATCACTTTCCATTTCTGCCTCTAAAGATTGTAGCTTTGGACCTACTGGTCTGCCAAGTGGTAAGATTAGAGTCACTGGTTCAAGCTATGTAACGCTCCAATTATGGAGTGCTGGTGCAAATGGTGCAATTGGTGGTGGAGATGATGTTCAGATCGGAAATGATGTTGCTACTACAGCTTCGCCTTACGACTTCAATAATTTAGCCACTGGTAGTTACTATGTAGTTGCGCTGAATCCGAATACCGGAGGCACAGGATCCTGCAATACAACAAGTAATGTAGCCATCGTTGCCCCTTGTTACTGGTTCAACATTGTGAAACTGACACAAGGCATAATTGATCCTACAAGAAACTGGACTTTCACACTTTACCAGGTTTCAACGAGCGGCAGTAAAACAGCCATTGCCACTGCTACTACCTCAGGGGATACAGATGGAGTACTCGATTTTGGTTTTATCAGTCTAGATCCAACCAAGAAATACACCATTTGTGAGGAGCAAATGGCAGTTGCCTGGTCAGCCATTTGGACCATTAATGGATCTCCAGTGGTAACCTATAATCCAGATGCTCCACAAGATTTAGGCAACAGGTGTTTCGATTTTGGAGCCGGCACATCTTATCCTTCTTCTCTTATTGCAGACGGAGTATTTACCATCAATATTAACAATACCTATCCGGGTGGAACCGCCAGGACACCAGGCTACTGGAAGAACTGGAATAGATGTACATGAGGTGGACAGGCTAGAAATGCAGACAGAAATGGTGGTTGGACAAATGGCTTCTGGTTATTGGAAGATGCGCTTGCAAAAGGAATTACTTTAGGAACATTCCCTGTAACTACTTGCCCTATCGGTGTTAATATTCTGAATCAAGTCGATATTAACACAGGGAAGAAAAATGCAAGTGATGCTGCCTATACCCTGGCCATGCATTTATTGGCCTTTAAGCTTAACCAGACTGCCGGTGCTTACGAATGCGGTTATGCAAAAGATGCCGCAATGAAGGCTGATATATTGCTTACCAGTATCAAGTATAATGCAACAGGAATATATCTGAATTCAAAAGCTTCACTTTATTCCTATGCCTTGAGTCTGGCTACAATCCTTGATAAATACAATAACAATACGTTGAGTACAACAGATTGTGCAAAACTCGCACCTATACAGCCAGCACAAAAGAAGAGTGCTGAAATTGCCTCCGTTGTTACACCAACAACTACTGACGAGTCTACTTTCAGGGCTTATCCAAACCCGTTTACCGAACAATTGAACATCGAGTTTAGCGCTGCAACCGATACCCAGGCAAAACTGGAGATCTACAACATTGTCGGTTCAAAACTGGAAACCTTGTTTAACGGCCCGGTTAATGGTGGTGAATTGTACACGGTTCAATATTTACCTAAACTGATTAGTAGTCAGATTGTATTCTATCATTTGACCATCAATGGTAAAACCCAGGTTGGCAAATTGATATACAACGAAAGAAAATAATCACAAGGTAATTAAATCTAGAAGGAAAGTATCGGAATAAACAACCGGACTGTATTGAAAGGCGGGTATCCCAAGGGGTGCCCGCCTTATTTGTTTAATTGTAATGTTGAAATCAGAAAATGAAAACAGGACAAGTTACTTGCAATGGTTCCGCAATTCCGCAATTCCGCAGTTCCGCAGTTCCGCAAGCACTCCTATTTTTGCATGATCCATTTTGTGAATGAAGAACAAGATGAATACCTATGAGAATTGCAAAAAAAGAGTGCTTGCGTAACTGCGGAACTGCGAAACCATTGAATATAGGTGTATTTTGATAGCCCTGTGAAAAAAGATTGATTCTTCAAAATAACCAATTGCTTATACCCTATTACAGGACCTCATCTATTCAAATCCATTTTGCACGTTTTGCACGTTTTGCACGATTTGCACACCAGGTCGTTTTACTTGATCAAGGTCAATGGTTTATTTGAGAAGTAGGAAAGAAGAAATGCAAATCGTGCAGACCATGCAAATCGTGCAAAACGTGCAAAGTGCTCATTAAAAGGGAAGAAGCGCTGCGAATAGATTTCCTGTGGCAAGGAAGCCATGGAAGCACCCTGTTGAATCGACCTTAAAGGAATGGGCTCACTTTCAAACAATTGATTAGATTGATTCAATTTAATTCATAAAAAAAGCTGCTCCAATTTTCATTGGAACAGCTAATGAATGAAAGAAAACTATTGCGTTATGGTTACTTTTTATAAAACGGAAGGATCAGATACGAATAGATCATACAGCCTACACAAATTGCAAATACAAACTCAAGGGCGGCAAAGAAAATCAATATCCCAGCTACAACCATTGATGCAATGGGCAAATCGAGGATAAACAATCCTGCGATGACCGTGGTCATCAAAAATCCAAGGCGGGCTGCAAATATTTTAGGGGCCTTGTCGATCATCTTTACCGACAAATTCAGGGCATTGCTCAAATAATGACTCGCATAACTGATCGGACTGAATTTAATGGTTGTAAAAGCCCTGATAAAAAAGTCGGCCATCAAAAAAGCAAACAGAAATACCGAGTTCAGCACAAAGGCCAGTACAACCAGTACCAGGGTCAGAAGGGCGTTTATTCTTGTAACATATTCGTTTACACGCTGATCGGAGATGGGGCAAACTATATTTTTCATGTGCTCGTTTTTATTCTATTCTTAAATAACAAAAATAAATCAATATAGATTGATCAATTTGTATAATATAAGACAAATATATCTTTTATTAATTATTAAACCCACTCTTTCCTCCGCCCCCTGGAGGTGTTTAAGAATTAATTAACTTACCTTTTATTTTATCTGCCTGAAACAGAGTTTTAAACTTGACCTCCCCCCGCGGTCAAATGAGCCGGTTAAAACCATTTCCGTTTTCTGAAATAAACCAGCAAACCCAAGACAATGGCGATCATCAGGATCCAGACATACAGGTAGCCGTATTTGAGGTGCAGTTCGGGGAGATTGTCGAAGTTCATGCCGTAAACCCCAACGATAAAGGTAAGGGGGATGAAGAAGGCAGAAAAAACAGTGAGCACTTTCATGATCTCGTTGGCCTTGCTGTCAATGTTAGCATGGTAAATAACCATCTGATCATTGAGTGTCATCTGGTAGATTTCAATGGTCTCGGTAGCTTGAGCGACCAGATCACTGAGGTCGCGGAAATATTTCAGGTTTTCATCCTCGATAAAACCCGATTCATTTTCAATCAGGTTAAGTACAATCTCCTTGACTGGCCTGATATTCTTTCGTAGGAAGTTGATCTCAGTTTTATATTTGTACATTTTCTCCATCAGCCCCTTCTGGTGTTTGGCGACAAAAATCAACGGCTCGTTCTTTTCGATAATATCGCCCAATTTTTCAATGTTGACCAGGTAATTATCGACGATGGCATCCAGCAAAAGGTAGGTCAGGTAATCGGCACTTTTACGTCTGACCCTTCCTTTTCCTTTTCTCATCCGGTCTCTGATAAAGTCAAAATGGTCCCCCACCCTTTCCTGGAGGGTAATCAGAAACGTATCGTTCAAAATCAGGGATATTTGTTCAGAACTTAGTTTGTGGCTCTTTTCATCGTATTCAATCACCTTTAAAATTACCAACAACAGTTCATCGGTTTCGGTCATCTTGGGACGCTGGCCCGTGTCGAGCATATCTTCTAGCAAAAGCTCGTGAATATTAAACAGCTTGCCCATATTCTGAATCATCTCAGCATCATTCAATCCGTCGATGTTAATCCAGGTCACCGAATCTTTTGAAATATATGGCATGCATTCATCCAGCGATTCGGGCTCTTTCTCCACCAATTCAGCCTGGGTATAATGGATCAGGCGCAGCTTGGGATGATCGATCTTTTTAATTCCCAGGTGGATGAGCGAACCGGGTATGTTCTTGGCAGATTTCTGCCGGTCATTGATAAATCGAGGCATTAAGTATTTACTATTAAATAATTTACTATTTACTATTTACTATTTTACAGATCACTGATAATTAGCCTGTCGCAGGCATATTAATGCAACAATATATCATTCTCATTACTTAATACCATTTTGATAAATATAAATCATTAAAACAATCATTGAACTACATTTAAAATTGGAAACCATCTTTCCTCAGACATCTTACATCGACCCGTATTTATCGGGAACAAAATGCTGATCGGAAATCGGAGGTCGCTTGTATGCGGGTTGCTCTTTTCTGGGAGGAAGAACAATCGCTTTATGAGGCAGCTCCTGATAGGGCACCTGACTCAGCAGATGGCTGATACAGTTCAGCCGTGCCAGCTTTTCATTGTCAGACGGAACCACATACCAGGGTGATTTTTTCGTGTCCGTATGTTTAAACATTTCATCCTTTGCCATGGAATATTCCACCCATTTTTCGCGTGAGGTGAGATCCATCGGACTTAACTTCCAGGTCTTTGTCGGATTGTTGATCCGCTCCTGAAATCGCTCTTCTTGCTCTTCATCAGAGACTGAAAACCAGTATTTGATCAAAATGATACCCGATCGCTGCAGCATTAATTCAAACTCGGGACAGCTTTCAAAAAACTCATGGTATTGTTCGTCGGTACAAAATCCCATCACATGTTCCACTCCGGCCCGGTTATACCAGCTTCTGTCAAATAGAACCATCTCACCGGCAGAAGGCAGGTGGGCCACATACCGCTGAAAATACCATTGCGACTTTTCCTTGTCAGTGGGAGTTCCCAAGGCTGCAATCCGGCAGATACGCGGATTGAGTGGCCCTGAAATTCGCTTAATCACCCCTCCTTTTCCCGCAGCATCACGTCCCTCAAACAAGACCACCACTTTTAGCTGCTTAAAGACAACCCATTCCTGAAGCTTGACCAACTCAATCTCCAGCTTTTGCAACTCTTCAAGATACACTTCATCTTTAATCTTTCGGTGGTCTCTTGTTTCCGATTCAACCTTTTTAAGGCCATGACCTTCATGTTTTGAATGATGTTTTTCTGAATCTTTTCCCATAGTGGTAGTTTATAAAACAGGATTTGAATAAAGATTGAAAATTACAAAACATCTGGCAGTAAATCAAATCAATCATGCCTTGACAGTCCATTTTTTCATCTGATATTGAATCCAACCACATCCTCTCCGGATCGAACGAACACTTTTCCTCATTAATGGTTACATTTGCAGTCAAATATTTTGATTTTGGAGAGAAAGGAATTCAGGAAGCTTTTCAGAAAGCATGATTTGCTCAGCGAGTTGTGCCTGTTGTTGAATACCCCGGGTGAAAAGATTCACCTGCAGGGACTCGTTGGCTCTTCGCGAAGCATCCTGGTGGGTTTACTGTCCGAAGAAATACCCAAAACATTTGTTATCTGCCTGAACGACAAGGAAGAAGCTGCCTACTTTTACGATGACCTGGTTACACTGGCATCCGAAGTCCCGGTCTTATTCTTTCCCTCTTCCTATAAACGATCGGTTCATTACGAAACCATTGAGCAGGAAAATATCATCCTGCGAACCGAGGTACTTAACCATTTGAAAGACGCAAAACCGCTGATCGTGGTCACCTACCCCGAGGCCTTGGTGGAGAAGGTCATTTCAGGTGAAGGACTTGCAGCCAATACATTCCTGGTATCGAAAGGCGATAAATTATCACTCGAATTCATCAATGAAGTGCTGTTTGAATACGGATTCGAACGCGTGGACTTTGTGTATGAGCCCGGCCAGTACTCCATTCGCGGTGGTATTGTCGATATTTATTCCTTCTCGAATGAAGATCCTTACCGCATTGACTTTTTTGGCGATGAAGTAGATTCGATCCGCAGTTTTGATATCGACAACCAGATATCGAAAGAAGCACTTATTCAAATCAGCATTATTCCCAATATCCATGAAGATTTGCAGGGCGAGGAACGAATCAGCTTCCTGGATTTCATTCCTGCCGATACTTTGCTGTTCATGCATGATGTACAGCTGATTACCGATCAGATGGAATACAATTTCAAGCAGACCATCGAAAAGGCTGAAACAGAGGAAGAACGCAAGGCATGGTTTGCCAAACTGCTTTCAGGTGTCGCGTTCTCCAAAGAAATAAAACGCTTTACTTGTGCTGAATTTGGCCAAAAGCAATATTTTGGCCACAGTCATTCAAAAATAGTGACCTTTCAAACCAGCCACCAACCGGTCTTTCACAAGAATTTCGATATGCTGGCCGAGAACCTGATCGACTACCAGAACTTCGGCTTCACCAATTACATCCTATCCAGCAACGTTTCACAAACCGATCGCCTGCAGGCTATTTTTGATGACAAAGGCCTGGATGTTCACTTTCGGCCCATCAATTTCACCCTCCACGAGGGGTTTATCGACCGCGACCTGAAGATTTGCTGCTATACCGACCACCAGATCTTTGAACGCTATCACCGGTTCGAGATCAAATCACGCAAGGCCGAACGCGACAGCATTTCTATCAAAGAACTCAACAAGCTTCACCAGGGCGATTACGTAGTGCACATTGACCATGGCATCGGTAAATTTGTCGGGCTGGTAAAAACTGAAGTGGATGGAAAGCTTCAGGAGGCCATCAGGCTTACCTACCGCGACAATGATGTGTTGCTGGTAAGCATTCAAAACCTGCACCGCATTTCCAAATACAAAGGCAAGGAGGGCACCGAGCCTTCCATCAGTAAACTGGGAAGTGGTGCCTGGCAGAAGCTAAAAGACCGCACCAAACTGAAGGTCAAAGACATTGCCAAGGAGCTGATCGAGTTGTATGCCGCCCGTCGCCAGGAACGTGGTTTTGCCTTCTCGCCCGATTCTTACCTTCAGACCGAACTGGAAGCCTCCTTTATTTATGAGGATACGCCCGACCAGATGAAATCGACCATCGCCGTGAAGGAAGACATGGAAAAGGAAATCCCCATGGACCGCCTGGTTTGCGGTGATGTGGGTTTCGGAAAAACAGAAATCGCCATCCGCGCTGCCTTTAAAGCCGTGGCCGACAGCAAGCAGGTGGCCGTGCTGGTGCCCACAACCATCCTGGCCCTGCAACATTTCAAGACTTTTTCAGATCGGCTCTCTGCTTTTCCCGCCAGGGTGGAGTACATCAGCCGACTGCGCAAACCTGCCGATGTCAAACAAGTCTTGATTGACACCAAAGCCGGGAAGGTCGATATCCTCATTGGAACCCACAAATTAGTGGGCAAAGAAGTGTCGTTCAAAGATCTTGGATTGCTCATCGTAGACGAGGAACAGAAATTTGGCGTCTCGGTGAAGGAAAAACTCAAGCAGATCAAGTTAAATGTCGATACCCTGACCCTGACGGCCACTCCCATCCCACGAACGCTTCAGTTTTCAATGATGGGTGCCCGCGATTTATCGATCATACAAACCCCGCCACCAAACCGTTATCCCATTGCCACCGAATTGCATGGCTTCAGCGAGGATATTATCAGGGAGGCCATCCAATATGAACTGGCGCGTGAAGGCCAGGTGTTCTTTATCCACAACCGGGTTTCAAACATCTATGAGGTCGAAACCATCATCCGCCGCTTGGTACCCGGGGTGCGCACAGTGGTAGGTCATGGGCAGATGGAAGGACCTAAACTCGAAAAGCTGATGATGGATTTCATCAACGGCCAGTTCGATGTGCTGATTGCAACCACCATTATCGAGTCGGGATTGGATATTCCCAATGCCAATACCATCATCATCAATCATGCCGAGAACTTTGGCCTGAGCGATTTGCACCAGTTGCGCGGAAGGGTTGGACGTTCCAATAAAAAAGCCTTTTGTTACCTGCTCGCCCCTCCGCTTTCAACCCTCACGGCTGAAGCCAGCCGTCGCCTGCGGGCCATCGAAGAGTTCTCGGAATTGGGAAGTGGATTCAACATTGCCATGCAGGATTTGGATATCCGAGGCGCAGGAAACCTTTTAGGGGCTGAACAAAGCGGTTTTATTGCCGATATCGGGTTCGAAACCTATCACCGTATCCTGAATGAAGCCATCCAGGAATTGAAACAAACTGAGTTTAAGGAAGTCTTCAAGGACGAAAAAGAAGATACCTCGCGTGCATTCCTGAACATGAAATTCGGAAGTGACTGCCAGATTGATACCGACATGCAATTGCTGTTCCCCGATAATTACATCCAGAGTACTTCGGAACGAATGTTGCTCTACCGCGAACTCGACAACCTGGAAACAGAAGAAGCCCTGGTACTCTTCGAAGCAGGACTCATCGACCGCTTTGGCAAATTACCCCCTGAAAGTTTGGAACTGATTGAAGTAGTGCGCTTGCGCCGGGTGGCCGTTGAACTGGGGATGGAGAAAATTATTCTCAAGCACCACAAGATGGTTTGCCAGTTTATATCCAATCCCCAATCGGTCTATTATCAATCACCTGTATTTGGAAAAGTACTTCAATACGTACAAACCCATCAACAGATCTGCCGCATGAAAGAAGGGAACAACAAGCTGTCACTCACCTTCGACAAGGTAAAAAGCGTTCAGAAAGCCAAAGAGATTTTGGAAGGGGTAGCAATCGGATAAAAGTCATCTATAAATATAATATCCTTACGGGATTGTCCCTTTAGGGACAGCATACCGAGTCCTCGGGATAAAAACAGAAAGTAACTCCTGAACCAAACGTCCCTTTAGAGACGTAATATTTATAGAAATCGAAAGTAATCCCAGAAGCAGACGTCCCTTTAGGGACATCATATTTATAGCAAGCCCGGAAGCAGATGTCCCTTTAGGGACATAATAGAATCAAGGAGTTCAGCAATTTCTATTAATTTCTACAGGACACCAATGGATTTAAATAAAAAGTAAGGTTCTTTCAAAAAAACATACTCCTGTATTGTTTCAAATTCCTTTTGGCCATCCAAATATAGAAAATAGAATCACGAATACCAGTGCCACCACAACGCTTACTGTTGTCCATTTCTTAGCCTGTGCAGCGGCTCTGTGCGCGCCCTGAATATCACCGGCATTAAATCTGGATTCAACCTTGGAGGCATTCACAATTCCTGCAATCCCAAAAGGGGGACAGAATAAGATGGTTGCCAGAATTGCTTCAAAAAGCCATGTTTTGGGAGGTCTTTGTGAGTCAATGCTTTCCGGGGGAGTATATGCTGAGTGAAAGTTTGAATTTTCTGGAGGACTTGACTCGAAAATATGATTTAATTCTTCAATGTCGCCTGCATGCTTCCATTCACCCAATTCCTTAAACCATACAGATGTTTCACGGGTAATATTCTTATCCCTTAATTCCTCCAAGGTAAAAGGACCAAATTGGTTAATTCCGTTGGTGTAAAAATATTTGTTCATAAAATCATCATTTCATTTGTAAACCCTTTATCCGGGTGCAAATATATTCTAATCCTGGCAGGTTTTTAAAACCTGCCAGGATTAATCCCTATTGCTTGATAAAAATTAAGAAGCCTTCACTCGTTTCACTTAAAAGACTAATTTTCGTTCCTATGATAGAACCTTGGAGAAGTCCATTTTCCCCCAAATTAAAAGTGATGGTATCCTTTTCAATGGTATATGAGCCTGCAATATCTTTTATTTCACCTAAACCAACTACTTTTATCCAGTTTTCAAATTCAGTGGCGGAGGTAAACTTAAGGGTTGCATATTCTACATCATTGTGCTCACTTGTTGCCAGCGTGCACTTCCAGTTAGTCCCAACTAAATTAGCTGGAATGGTATAATCCACCACCTCATCCTTTTTACAGGAAATTGCAAGAAATAGGGATATCAATACGATCATTGTTATCCGCAGAAAGCCATTAATCTTTTTCATTTGTTTTGGTTTTTAATTAGTTAGCAATCACTCTTGATTGGTTGATTGTTCGAAACAATCTGAATCCCCCAATTGGAAATTCAAAAGAACATATCATTTTTCCCAAAACGAACTTATGTTACTTCTATTGTATAATGAGCAATAATAATTTTATTGGCGCAATTCTGCTACTACCACCGTAGCGGGAGGATTAGATCTCTTGCCATCTTCTCGGATTCCCGTTTCCTCCACTTTCTCTACTTTCTCCATCCTCTATTTATTTTTCGAAGTCTGTGAATGGGAATAGGGATTAAAAAAAATACACCTGAAGAGAAATCTTCAGGTGCAGGAACTTAACTCATATTAATCTGAAAAGAAGGGTCTGTTGATCAAATTCAATATTCAAAACCGCCATCTGCACCACTGACAAGCCTCTGAGCCTGCCATCTTTGAAAAGAATGCTCTTTTAAAAATGTCCAAAGTGGCTTAACTGTTTGATGCAAAGCTGAAATAACAATCAAATATTCCAGCGCTGATATTGAACGTTTGATTCAGATAAAGTAAATGCTAATTAATTACACTTCAAACTGTTGGAGAGATAATTTCAATTGTTACATAACATACGGCTCCGTTGACATCATGGAAACCGCGTCAGTATTGACTTATAGAAAATTCAGAGGCCCTGTTTTGTCCGCAGGCCCAGGAAGTTGCTTTATAACATGCTTTGGGCAGGGTTACCTCTAATTTGCATAATATAAACTGGGGTCCTTGACCATCCAACAACCTTGCTGCAGCCCGTTTTCCCCTCCCTGCAAGCCCTGAATGAATAAACAAAGGGGCTAATTCCTTTCGAATCAACCCCTTTGCGTAATAAACACTGCTGCTTTTCAATCCTAATAACCAATAGTTAGCAGCTTTTAATATCGTCTTATACGTACTCTCTTTCTGATGGTTACTTTATTTGGGCTCCAAATCCATCAGAAAAGCCGTATATCACTATCTTTCACAGAATTACAAATCCAATTATTTTTTTTTAAATAAATCAGGGACCTTTCCCTCAGACTTTAAAGGTGCAGTACACTCAACCATATTTTCAGAATACAGCGCAATTCCATACACTGATAACCCAACAAAGATGTGATTCCCTTCAGCAATAACAAGAATGGCAACATGCATCTCCGAATGAATCCTGTTATTACTTGAGATCCTCCATGGCCAAATTGGCAGTTGCCCTGTTCCTGACAAGGGCTAGGTTGAGGCTGTTGACATTCGATTTTGCAATTTTCCCCATTAGTTTGCTGGCATTCTGTTTGTCCCCCTTTTTAATATAGGCCATGGCCTGGTAATACCAGTTCAAGGGATCATCGGCATCGGCGGTGGAATAATATTGAATTGCCTGGTCATAATTCCCCTGCTTGAAGGCCGAGTAGCCCAATAAGGAATTCAAAGCCATCTCCTCCCCATGATTCTTTCGGGTCCTAATTTTTTGCTGGGCCTTCTCCGATTCTAACTTAGCCTGGGTGTAATCTCCCTGTGCCGTTAAGTTGTAAAACCGCCATAAGATGGATTGCGTTCTGAAATTATCGACATCCACTTTCGAAAACTTCGCATGCTCAATTAAGTCAATTGCTTTCTCATAATATTTCATCCCCTCCTGTGGATTCCCCGTTTCTGTCAATATCAAACCCTGGTTGGCATAGATGGTGATTGTATTGGAGGGTAATTTTTCCTTTTCAGCCAAGGCACGTGATTCATCCAAGGTCTTGACTGCTTCACTGACCTTGCCCTCATACAAATAGGAAACAGCTTCCCAGTACAGGGCTGCAAATTTTCCACTCGGGAAGCTTGACTGATCGTAGTATTGCTGGTAATAGCTCCTGGCCGCTGGGTAATCGCCCTTGAAGATGTAATTGTGACCCACGCCGGCCAGTGAAATGTAAAAATTAACGGGATCCTTTTCAATGGCCATTTTATACTGCGCAATGGACTCATCGTACTTGCCCATTTTTAATAGCAGCTCGGCATAAGAATCGTAAGGATTTCCACTGTTGGGATTTAATTTGATGTACGACTGGAAAGCCTTTTCTGCTTCCGGGTAGTTGTTCAGGGCCGCTTGACAATAGCCAATCATATTGTAGGCCGTTGCATAGTTTTTGTCCAGCGCCGTTGCTTTCTTGAAATGATCAAGGGCAGCTGTATAATCGCCATTGCCGAAGAAATAGATGCCCACCTGTGTCTGGACTCTTTTATCCGAAGGGTAATTCTTTAAAAGCCGGTCGAGGTATTCCTTTTCCTTGAACCCATCTCCATCGGCTTGTGCCATGTAAAATAAGATCTCATCCCGTTCACCTTCCGAAACTTTATTGGCCAGAACCATTGCCTTGGCCAGGTTCTCGCGAAAGACATTAAATCCCCCACCCGATTGTGACCGGTAAAGATAAGCACTGGCAAAATTGGGGTCTTTCTGGATGGCCTGATCAAACAGCTCAGTGGCTGCAACTGATTCACTGTTTTCCAGTTTTTCCCTTCCCTTCACAAAAAGGTCCAGTGCTTCCTTTGAGGACGTGGTGATGGGCACTTCTTTGTTTTGTCCCAACAATTCAAATGGAACCAAAATACCAATCAATAAAACGTAAAAAGTAAACCTAAGTGTTTTCATAATTACCTCCAATTTATGAGTGAATACCCTTAAAATGAACTTGTATCAACGCTTCGACAATGAGCTCCTTTCTGTTGAATGTAGATCAACCATGTAGCGTATATTACAACAAACAATGTCCTGTAAGGTTTTGTGTAACAAGACTCTAAACTGGAAGTAACCGATGATTAAAAGTACCTGACAGCACTCTCCCCGTACATTTAGTTGGAATAGTTTATAACTGGATGATGTGATGCCCTGGGTGTAAATTCAATGGGTGAATTTTGTAGCATGACCCTTGGCAATGGCCAGCCGACCACGGATAACTGATCGTGACTGGAGACTTGCCTTACTTAACTGTATTTAATTTTCCTTCTGTCTTCCAGCCGCTTTTTATTCTCAGCCACCCAATACCTCTTCACCCAATTGCCCCGCCGGTCATACTTGTAATGGATATCCTGCCGTTGGGTGTTTTGGTCATTGCGCAAACCCACCAGGTAATCGATCGAAAACCGGTTGACGAATCCCTTTTTGTTGTAGTAGTAATATAAAATTGTATTCAAGCCAGTGGCAATATCTTTCCGTTCCATGCGAACCAAGCGGTCTGAGGAATCATAGAACAGGCTGCACTTCTCGCCAGTGTCCATATCCCCGTTGGCCAGAATTACATGGCGGGTATAGCTCATCAACTTTGCGTGATCATATTCGGCATTCATTTCAACGAGAAACAAATCCCTGCGGTTTTCCCTGGCATTGTACGACCAGAAGTTTACCCTTTCAACCTCACCGCGCTCATTGATGAAATTTTCGTATTCAATATAGTCGCCCTTTTTGCCCTTTAAACTGTCCTGTAAAATTTCACGTTCAATTCTCCGGTTTCCAAGCTCTTCGCGTTGATACAAGTAATTGGCGTTCACCTCCCCGTTCATCTTGCTGGTTCGCTGGGCCAGTTTGGAATTTTCAAACTGGTAAAAATATTCCCAACCTGAAAAAGCTTTTGGCTTGAACACGCCTGAATCTTTCTGAGTGGCGTTCATTTCCTTGCCATATCTCCTTTCGGTCACATTCTGAATATGCCCCCGAAAATCAGGCAGTTTGGGAAATAATTGTCCCAAAGCAAAGCCTGGTAGCAACAGCAAAATATATGCAAGGAATTTCTTCATAGTCAAGCAAAGGCCATTTGGTTTGATCTCAATGTCAAAGATAAAACTTTGTTGGGTGAATTCCACGATTTACTTCGAATTTTGATGTCACAACCCGTCTATGCCCCTATCAAGTTGATTTCACCCCCATGAGTTTGCAGATAATTCAAGGTCATTGCGACTTGTTTCTGACAAAAATATGCATTCTTTCCAGATCCATGTTAAGCCATCTTAAATCAAGCTACCAACGATTCGTGTAATTGGTTTTGAATGCGTGTAATTCGTAATAATCTATTTTCTTTGCCCGTCCATTTAGAAATTCAAATTATTTTATCGTTCAAGCTATGAAGTTCGTTCAATCCATTCAAAAGAGTAAGTATCATCTGTTATTTTCTGTTTTGCCTGTTGTCATATTAGTCGGAGTATTTAAGGTGGGGGCTCATCTGCTCAATTGGGAAGTGATCCCCAAAGAAATGACTTCCTTTTTTCCCAGCATCCTGACTGGAATTATCTTCATTCTTGGATTCCTGCTGGCCGGTGTGGTGACCGATTACAAGGAAAGTGAAAAAATACCCAATGAAATAGCCGCTTCCCTATTCGCCCTGTGGCAGGAAGCCGATTACCTCAGAAGCGTTTCAGGCTCAAAATATGCCGAAACATTGATGGATAAAATCAAAACCTTCATCCCCACCCTCAAGCATGACTTTTTCATTTTGGAAAATAATCAATTGGCCCAGTTGCTTGATTCCCTTTCAGCCGACATCATCGAAATTGGGAAAGAGGGTGCAGCGCCCAATTATGTGATGCGCATGAAGACCGAAGTGGCCTCACTGAAAAAAACCATCAACCGCATCACGGTGATCAAAAGCACCGACTTTATCCCTTCTGTTTTCATCAGCATCCAGGCCATTGCCATTGTCTTCCTGTCCGTTTATTGTTTGCTGAATGTAGACCCCTGGTGGGGCGGACTGATCCTGGTCAACATCTTCACCTTTGTCATTTTCACCATCTTGTACCTCATTAAAGACATGGAAGACCCCTTTGGCTATGATGGCAGCGGCGAATTGAAATCCGATGAAATCAGCCTTGAAGTGCTGGATAATCTTCAGAAAGAATTCAATCAATCGACCAATTCACAGCTCCCTTGCGCAAAGTGCAATTGGCCATTCCCCATGCAGAAATGAAACTGTCAATTGGCTTCCAGGCATCGGATGATCACCCCTATCATAACCGTATAAGTGTCAACACCAGTGCTTTGCCTCAGGTACTTTTCCTGATCTGTCGCCCATCGACTTATGCCAGGCCTATTGCTTCTGTAATGTAACTGTAATGTAACTGTATAGTATCTGTAATGTAGAATACAGATACTATACAGTTACATTACAGTTACATTACAGATGCAATAGGCCTGCCGTAGGTCGATGGGTTTTCCTTGGCATGTGGTCAGAGATTCCAGCGTTGAAAAACCTTGTTTTTATTTTGTTAACTTTCGTAAAGGGTTCAGATTTCTGAATAGATAAAAGATCATCTGGTTTCGATTGTCATGATACTGTTAATGTGAAGCTTCAGTCTATAATAAATTTTCAATTCAAATTTCACAAGTAATCATCAAGCAGGCCAAACTAAGCCTCTCATTCCTCCATCGGAAGGCTGGAATCAATCTGAAGATGGAATTTAGTATCAGGCTGGATGAGAAATACTTTGATTTAAAAAATTAAAAATAGGATCAATTCAAATATTGTCACCTATTTGACAGACAGTTACCTTCCTTTGATCGGTTATAAATGCATCCTTTGTTATTTAGACCGTTTCTATATTGCGAAACCTGACATATATCACCACCCTCATCCAAAGTATTTTTATTATCAGCCATATCTTTATCCTATATTAATAAATCGTTAATTATGCCTCCACAATTAAAAACACTCATTCCGCTTTTTGGAGCATTCATTCTTCTGTTTCTGATTGCCCGACACTTCCTGGTGCCGGCTTCGTTTGGCGAAGTGGGTCACTACCGCTTTAACTCGATTGCCGAGAACCAGCAAAAAGCGATGAATTATGCAGGCAAGGATGCCTGTGCAGATTGCCATGACGACAAAGCCGCGGAGATTAAATCAGATGTTCATGCCGGTCTCTCCTGCGAAACCTGTCATGGCCCAGGTCAGGGGCATACTGAAAGCCCTGAAACTGTAAAACTCATCAAGCCAGATCAAAGATCGTTTTGCGGAACCTGTCACGCAATGAATGCATCGAGGCCCAAGTTTATGGTGCAAGTCGACTTAAAGGAACACAACCCAGATAAAAAATGTATTGAATGTCATAATCCACATCAACCATGGCAACTGAAGGAATAGAAGAATCAAGACGGAATTTCATCCGAAAGGCTGTAGCGGCAGGGGGATTGTTGGCCACGGGTTTATTGAATCCATTCAATGCCATCCTTTACGCGGTTGAACGGCCGACCGATCCTACCAAGCATTGGTGGGGTTATGGGATCGATATCGAAAAATGCATCGGCTGCGGACGCTGTGCCAATGCCTGTAAGTCAGAGAACAACGTGCCCAGAGAGCCATTCTATTACCGCACCTGGGTGGAGCAATACACGATCAAAAATGATGGGTCTGTCAAAGTTGAATCACCCAACGGGGGTATCGATGGATTTGTACAAACGGTGCCGAAGGATGACATCTTCAAGGCCTTCTTTGTCCCCAAGATGTGTAACCATTGCTATAAATCACCCTGCGTACAGGCCTGCCCGGTTGGTGCCACCTACGAAAGCCCCGACGGCGTGGTTTTGGTGGATGAAACCTATTGCATCGGATGCCGGTATTGCGTTCAGGCTTGCCCTTATGGTTGCCGGTATATCCATCCTGAAAAAAATACAGTGGATAAATGCACCCTTTGCTATCACCGTATTTCAAAAGGGAAGACCACCGCCTGCGTGGAGGTTTGTCCCACCCAGGCCAGGATATTTGGCGACCTGAACGACAAGAACGGGGAGCTGGTCAAATTTCTGAAAGAGCATACCTGCCTGGTCTTGAAGCCGCATCTCAACACGGGCAGTAAATTATATTACAATGGATTAAACGGGGAGGTCAGATAATATGGAACAACATTATCAACATCTGTACGAAATGCTTTCACAGGTCCGGGGATTCATCTACCCCAATGAAGTGGACCTGCAATGGGGACTGCTCATTGTGCTATATCCATACATCACAGGGCTGGTCGCCGGGGCTTTTATCCTGGCATCCCTTGAACGGGTGTTCAATGTCAAGGTATTAAAACCGACTTATCAGCTGGCACTGCTGACCGCATTGGCATTTCTGCTGGTAGCCACCATGCCTTTGATCAGCCATTTGGGACATCCCCTGAGGGCCTACGAAATTATGATGACACCGCATTCGACTTCGGCCATGGCCATTTTCGGGTTTGTGTACCTGTGGTATTTGATGGTCGTGCTGCTGTTGGAGATCTGGCTGGATTACCGGCGCGACATCGTGATCTGGTCGCAACAGACCACCGGGTTTAAAGGTCGGCTTTACAAGATTCTCACCCTTGGGGTAAAGGACCTTAGCCCGCGGACTGTCAGGTGGGACGATAAGATAGGCTATTTTATTACGGTAGTTGGAATTCCATCGGCCTTTTTGCTGCATGGCTACGTGGGATTCATCTTTGGATCTGTCAAGGCCAATCCATGGTGGTCAACGGTATTGATGCCGGTGATCTTCCTGTTCTCTGCCATGGTATCGGGAATTGCCCTGGTGCTGTTCATCTACATGGTGGTTACCTGGTTCAGAAAGCAAAAAATAGACATGGCGGCACTCGATTCGATTGCCAAATTCCTGTTCTATATCCTGATACTTGACTTTACGCTGGAAGGATTGGACCAGATCCACCGCATTTATGAGGCTGAAGAATCGTTTGAGATCCTCTCCTTGCTGGTTCACGGTCCTTTGTTCCTGACCCTGTTTATTTTCCAGATTTTCCTTGGAACCCTGGTTCCGTTGGTATCCCTGGGAGTTTTGCAACTCTACAAACCCAAGGAACTGACCAGGCGGATCATCTATTTCAGCTGCAGTCTGCTGGTGCTGTTCGGCATATTTTTCATGCGCTGGAATGTGGTCATCGGAGGCCAGTTGTTTTCGAAAAGCTTCTACGGTTTTACCGATTACAAGCTAAGGCTTGCAGGTTCAGAAGGATTGTTGTGGGCTTTGGTTTGGGTGATACTGCCATTTTTGATCCTCAGTTTTCTCTTGTGGCTGCTGCCACCCTGGAAGAAACTGGAAGAAGTAAAATAGGAAAGAGAACACTGATTTATAGAAAAAAATAAAAAGGAACACTGATTTGACTGATGTAACGGATTTACACTGATCTCTTTAAAATACGAATTACACGAATTGAAACGAATTACATGAAAATACGAATTACACCAATTGAAAAGAATTACACGAATAATTGAAAAATCAGTGTAAATCCGTAACATCTGTGTAATCTGTGTTCTCATTTCTTTTTTCTTATAAATCAGTGTTCTCTTATTTCAAATGAATATAAAAAGGAAGCGCTATGGATTCAAATTCAGATCAGTCGGGTCATTCAGGGTACGATGAACTTGCCGAAAGACTATTTGCACTGGAACAGCGGGTGGCACAGCTTGAATCGGCTAAAAAAGCTTCCAGGGCGGCTTCCAAAGAGGACGAGGATGAAGAAATCAGTTTTAAGATCCTTCAGTCGGGCGATACGCACTATGAATCCAATTTTGGAGAATATGGGCTGGCCTGGCTGGGCAACGTGGTCCTGTTCTTTGGAATTACATTCCTGGTTGAATATCTGCGGGTGTCGGGATTCCATTTACTGTCTTCTCTTTTTGGCTTTACAGCCGTAGGGGGCATATTTGGACTGGCCTATTATTTCCGCAGCTCGAACCCTTATATGGCGCGGATTTTCAATCTTAATGGCTACCTGCTTATTTTTTACGTCACCTTAAAATTACATTTCTTTAACGACCACCCACTGATCGGCAGTAAAGCAGTGGGATTGATATTGTTACTGGCAGTGATCGGAATCTTGATGTACCTATCCGTTCG
The DNA here is from genome assembly GCA_036504555.1 of Prolixibacteraceae bacterium. Classification (GTDB taxonomy): domain Bacteria; phylum Bacteroidota; class Bacteroidia; order Bacteroidales; family Prolixibacteraceae; genus Aquipluma. Next base: position 18,815 of record DASXUZ010000315.1, read on the forward strand.
CAAGCGATATACCCTTCTCACCGGACTGTCCATATTGATGATTGCAGCCACAGCCGTATTGAGTGATTCGACCCACCTGATGCTTCCCCTGGCGACTTTGATTTCCATTATTGGAATTGTATTTTTATACAAGTTCGGCTGTATCCGACTGGCTTTCATGACGATCTTCCTTTCTTACCTGGTGATCATGCTATGGATGTTTAACAATCCGATCATGGGGCATTCCATGGAGATCGTTTCGGCCCATCAATACGGGTATATTTACCTCTACCTGGTAGCTGCCATCTTTTCACTCATTGCCTTCATGCCGGTCAGGGATGAATCATACAGTTCGACGGGCATCGTGGGAGCGATCATCTTTAATGGCCTTGGATTCGTGTTTCTGATGACCCTGGTCATTTTGTCCTTCTTTGAAAACAATTATATCTTTTCGACTGGGATCATTGCCCTTTACTGCCTTGGTTATTCAATTATCCTGAAGGTTTATTCACCCTGGAAAATCACCGCAGCCCTTTACGCCATCTTCGGGTTTGTAGCCTTGACAGTCACCATCTACGGGATTTACCATTTCCCGCAAGCCTATTTTTACCTGGCCATTCAAAGTCTGCTGGTGGTATCGATGGCCATCTGGTTCCGCAGCAAGTTTATCGTGGTCATGAACAGCCTGATGTTCCTCACCTTACTACTGATATACCTGTCAACTTCGGTACCGGGCGATGCGATGAATATCTCCTTTTCATTGGTTGCACTGGCCACGGCCAGGATATTAAACTGGAAGAAAGAACGCTTGACCATCCGGACTGAAATGATCAGGAATTTCTATCTACTGACAGCTTTCCCTATGGTATTGTTTACGCTCTACCACCTCGTTCCAGAACAATATATCACCCTATCATGGGCCCTGGCTGCTGTTGCATATATTCTATTGAGCATTCTACTGAAAAATATCAAATACCGTTACATGGCCCTGGGCACCATGATTGCTGCCTCCTTGTTTTTATTCCTGGTTGACCTGGCACGCATCGAACTGGTCTATCGGGTGATTGCATTGCTTTCGCTGGCTATTATATCGCTGGGGCTATCGTTTTATTATACGAAGAAACTGAAGAGGAAGGGAGAGTGAGCTGGTGAGCTGTTGACTCCCGGTCACCTGCTCACTCTATGCTATAATCTTTTCGAGCCTTTGTTCAACTTCATTCATTGAATAAAATGTAGCCTTGCCCTCGATAACTTCCTTTAATTCTGCTTCAAGGTATTGCTTTTGCTCCAGAAGATTGGTATCTTCGATAACAATTTCCAATTCATCTTTATTGAATTTACTTAAAAGCCAAAGAAGCTTATCGTAAATTTTGTCATCTATTTTAAGCTTTACTGAATGCATAACAGTTATTTTTGATCAAATTTAGGTAATAAATATGAATTACGCTAAAGCGTAAATTATCCAAATAATAATTTACAATAAATAGCCACGTATATCAATGACCAATCATTCGAGGAGTCAAAATAGTTGGAAAGGCACAAATGAATTGATCATACTCAGAGGGTGAAATAAAGTAATCCCATAAATATTAAAAAAGATACAATTAAAAATTATTCAAACTGTCGATTGCAATCGACATTTTTATTGTATTTTTGTCGTATCAAATCGACACTTATATGGAAATATTATTTGAATTTCAGGAAAACGTCTTACGTCCGGTAAAAAATGATTTCCGAAGATATTTGCATAACCAGATCAACTGGGGTCAGCGGATGATTGGGATTAAAGGGCCACGGGGAGCAGGAAAAACCACGCTGATGTTGCAGCATCTGAAGTATGACCTTGAGTTACCGTCTAATGCACTGTACATCACTGCTGACCATACCTGGTTTTACAATCATACTTTATTGGATACAGCGAATGATTGGTATAAACAGGGAGGAAAAATACTATTTATTGATGAAGTCCATAAATATCCAAACTGGTCAGTGGAATTGAAGAACATCTATGATGGGTTGCCCGAAATGCAGATTGTTTTTTCAGCCTCTTCGGCATTGGATATTTACCGTGGTGAAGCTGACTTAAGTAGGAGGGTTGTGAGTTATTTGCTGGCAGGGCTTTCTTTTCGGGAATATTTAATATTTACCAATGGGATAAGCTTTGATGCATTCAAAATTGAGGATATCAACTTAAATCACCGAAGTCTGAGTCGGATGATTACCGAGAGTTTCCGTCCGCTGCCTGCATTCCGCAAATACTTAGAGGTAGGCTATTTGCCGATTATTATAGAGGGTGAAGATACCTATCTGATGAAATTGAACCAGGTGATCAATACAATTGTGGATACCGATCTTGCTTATATCGCTTCGTATAATTCAGGTACAGCCATCAAGGTGAAGAAATTATTGGGTGTAATCGCTGAGTCGGTTCCCTTTAAACCTAATATTGCCGCCCTTGCAAAGAAACTTGATTTGAGTCGTGACAGTGTCTATCAATATATCTATCAGTTAAAAGACGCACGATTGCTTAATACCCTAAGCTCAGAAGGGAAAGGAGTCTCAACTTTACAAAAGCCTGATAAAATATATTTGGAAAATACCAACCTAGCTTTTGCACTCAAAGAAAAACCGGATATTGGGAATATAAGAGAGACCTTTGTTTTGAACCAATTACTCAATGCAGGCTTAAAGGTCAATTCTCCGACAGAAGGCGACTTTACCATTGAAGGATTGACCATTGAAGTTGGGGGTAAAGGCAAAAATACATCCCAGGTAAAGCATCTGGATAATTATTTGATTGCTGCTGATGATATTGAAACTGGAGGGGTAAACAAAGTTCCAATCTGGTTATTTGGATTTTTGTATTAAATCCTCATTACGCATAACTATTGAAAGGTAAAATTTGAATAAAAAGCACGACCACGAAGAAAATGAAGTTTAATTGCTAAATTTGTTCATGATCTAATGAGTGGAAATTATGAATTTAATTGAAAAAAGGGATTTTATCCACAGCCTTTTGCATCAGGCAAATGAAAGCCTTATAGATGAATTTTATGAAATGCTTCGTAAAGACGAGGTTTTAAAATCCAAATTGATCAGTCGTGCTCAGAAATCAGAAAATGACATTCAGGAAGGAAAGGTATTTTCTCGCATTGAAATCGAACAGAGAACAAACCTTGCCAATAGGTAATGTAGCTGGTTTACACGGAACAGGCTCTTGAAGGTCTGGAAGAAACATTGAAGTTCATTAACCCGAGTTCGATTTAAGCAGTCGTACTTTTCCAAAATGTAGGTCTCTCAATTAAATTTTCACCCCTTTTCTGAAACATTTCGTCATTTCGACAATCCGTCATTTCCTCAAATTGACAATTTGGCTAATTGACGAAATGACGAAAACACACCAGGTTTAGTGTCATTGCCCATGCTTAAACCTGCTTTATGAAAGCAATAGCTTATATTATGCTAATATCGAACTCAGGTTATTCAAGAGATTTTTGAGCCAAAATCACACAACCCCTAATTGGTTAATTCCTTAAAATACAAAAAGGTAACCCTTGCTAATATATGTTTTTAAACATATAAATACATTTCTATACTTAATTGCTGTATTACAAGCACTTGCATTGCAAAACAAGATTTTAAAGAAACATAAAATTGTTACAACCAATTATATATTATATCTTCGTATATAAAATAAAACAAAGTATGAAACTAATATTAATCTTAATTATTCTTGGAGTTTGTGCTTGCACAAAAGATACGAAAGAAGTGATAGAAGAAATCACTACAAATAAGTATGCTGACATCACCGGAACTTTTTCAATGAATGATTTTGAGGTTGCCAAGGCTTTCATTTTGAATAATGGGGACAGAAAAACATATCGAAATTTTGATAATAACAATCCTCATTACTCATTTAATGGATTTGAAGCTTATTTGAATGCAGAGATTGGACAAACTAACATTAATAATGATCCAACTATTTCTGACTTTAACCAAATTACATTAAGAGACAGAAATGATGATCTTCAATACTATACCATCCATATTGTAAGAAAAGGAGATGTCGCCAAAGAAGGCATTACCAGGCTTGAAGGAATGAAAGAGGAAAAGGTCTATCTTCTAAATCCTTATGAAAATGATATTGAAGTGATGAAAAATAATTTGAAAGGATATCTAGATATAATTAAGTCGAATTATTAGCTATGCAATTGTCACCCCAACAGACAGGTATCATTAAACATTAAAGGATATTTAACCAAACTTATTTTAATCAGCGAACAATTCAGTTTCAGTAATTCAATAATAAAACCGCCATAACTTATTCTCCCATTCCTCTCCTGCATATTTAATCCCGATACGCTTGGAAGTTTTGATTTCTGAAACGGGCTCAGCATCTTCGACCCATAGCCTTGAGGAGCTAGCAAGATCTTCACCATAAAACGAGCGGTCAAGCTGAAGCTTTATTCCTACACGACCAGGTCCAGAGCAACCTTCAATGCCTCGGATCAGAACAGCATGCGCAACTCCTTCATGGCCTGCTACCAGGTTCAGCATCCAGTACATGCCATAGATGAGATAGACATAAACCCTTCCACCCTGTTGGAACATGACATCGGTGCGGGGAGTTCGGCCCTTGCTGGCATGGCAGGCCAGATCTTCAATGCCCCGGTAGGCTTCGGTTTCGGTGATACGGTATTTCACCATACTGCCATCCTCAAAACGGCGCACCAGTAGCTTGCCAATCAACGCGGGAGCCACTTCCAGGGCATCGCGCAGGAAAAAATCAAGGGGCAGACGTTCGTTCATGGTACAAAGTTTAAAAACTTTGCATTAATTTTCAATATAGAGAGAATAAAATCTTGGAAATTAAAAAAAAGAAAATACTTTTGCAGTCCGATTATTGTCCTTACTTGCAGTTCATGTAAATAACTGAAAATGTTGAGTGTGCAAATCTTATCAACAATTCCGGGTTGATAAAACGAGTGTACTCTAACCCATTGAAATTGAAATTATTGCGAGTGAATGTTTAATTATTAAAAATAAGCAAGTGGATACACTAAGTTATAAAACCGTTTCAGCCAACAGAGCTACGGTAACAAAAGAGTGGGTTCTTGTTGATGCCACAGATGTGGTTCTCGGTCGTTTGGCTAGTAATGTAGCCAAGATCCTGAGAGGAAAAAACAAACCAAGCTTCACCCCTCATGTTGATTGTGGTGATAACGTGATTGTCATCAACGCAGAAAAAGTACGTCTGACAGGTAACAAACTGAACGACAAGATTTATTTGAGTTATTCAGGCTATCCAGGTGGACAACGCAAACAGACTCCTGCAGAGTTGTTGGCCAAGTATCCTGAAAGACTGATTGAAAAAGCCGTAAAGGGTATGTTACCCAAAAACAAACTGGGAAGCAAAGTGTATGGGAACATGAAAGTGTATGTTGGAGCAGAACACAAACAAGAAGCCCAGAACCCAAAGTTAATTGATTTAAATACAATTAAATAATAACTAATGGAAGTAGTAAACGCGTTAGGTCGTAGGAAATCTGCGGTTGCCAGAGTTTATGTAAGCGAAGGCGATGGAAAAATCACTATCAATAAAAGAGAATTGAAAGAGTATTTTCCTACCGGAATTCTACAGTATGTTGTGTTGCAACCGTTGAATCTGTTAGGTGTTGCTGGCCAGTACAATATCAATGTAAACCTTGATGGTGGTGGTATCACCGGTCAGGCTGAAGCATTGCGTTTAGGAATTACACGTGCATTGATGGAAATCAATCCCGAATCAAGAACAGCCTTAAAAGCTGCCGGATTCGTGACCAGAGATCCACGTGAAGTTGAACGTAAAAAACCAGGTCAACCAAAAGCACGCAAAAGATTCCAGTTCTCAAAACGTTAATATTTTTATTCCAAAAATATTCTGCTTTGGATCTAAACTGCCCAGACTTCCATCCCGTGTACTCGGGATCGGAACTACTCAGCAGTTGCTTTTCAAACGAATTATTTTTTAAAAAAGTAAAAAGATGCCCAGGACAAATTTTCAAGACTTATTGGATGCAGGTGTTCATTTTGGACACTTGAGAAGAAAGTGGAACCCCAACATGGCCCCATATATTTTTATGGAGAAGAACGGGATCCACATTATCGATCTTCAAAAAACAATCGTCAAAGTTGACGAAGCCGCCGATGCAATTAAACAAATTGCCAAATCAGGCCGCAAGATTTTATTCGTTGCCACCAAAAAACAAGCCAAAGACATTGTCGCTGACTTGGTAAGTGGCGTAAACATGCCATACGTGACAGAACGTTGGCCCGGTGGGATGTTAACCAACTTCCCAACCATCCGCAAGGCAGTAAAGAAGATGATGTCGATCGACAAAATGTCGAAAGACGAAAGCTGGAGTGTACTTTCAAAACGTGAAAAACTTCAGATTAGCCGTCAGCGCGCTAAACTGGAAAAAATGTTAGGTAGTATTTCCGATCTTACACGCCTTCCAGCCGCCCTGTTCATCGTGGATGTATTGAAGGAAAAAATTGCAGTACGCGAAGCCAAACGCTTGGGCATTCCTGTATTCGCAATGGTGGATACCAACTCAGAACCAGAGGGAATTGATTTTGTGATCCCATCAAATGATGACGCTTCACAATCCATCAGCCTGATTTTGGGAATCATGACCGATGCCATTCGGGAAGGACTTTCAGAACGCAAAGTGGAACGCGATACCGAAGGGGAAGACACAGAACCCAAATTAAAAAGAAAAAAACCAAGAGTTGCTGAAGTTGCAGAATCGGTTGCTATCGAAGAAGAGGTAGAAGACGAGGATGATGACGAGGATGAAGACGAGGATGAAGAAATTCAGGATTAATCATTCAACAACTCATTAAAAGATACTATTATGGATATTAGTGCAGCAGATGTAATGAAGTTACGTAAAGTAACTGGAGCTGGCATGATGGATTGCAAAACAGCTTTGGCTGATGCAGAAGGCGATTTTAACCGTGCCATCGACATCATCCGCGAAAAAGGAAAACTGGTGGCCAGCAAAAGAGCTGACCGGGCAGCTACCGAAGGAGTGGTTCTTGCAAAAGTGAATGGAACAGGTAAATTGGGTGCGATGATCGTTTTGAACTGCGAAACTGATTTCGTGGCCAAGAACGAAGCATTCGTTACTTTCGCTACAAAAATTCTGGACGCTGCCATTGCAAACAATGCAGCCAACCTGGATGCCGTTAAAGCACTGGTGATCGACGGTCGTACCGTTGAAAACCTGGTGATCGAACAGACCGGGGTCATTGGCGAAAAACTTGATTTGCCTTATTATTCCAAATTGGACGCTGAAACAGTGGTCGCATATATTCACCCGGGAAATAAATTGTCAACTTTGGTTGGCTTTAACAAAGCCGGTGTTGACGCTCAGGTTGCAAAAGACATTGCCATGCAAGTGGCTGCCATGAATCCTGTAGCTGTTGACAAGGATTTTGTTCCTGCTGAAGTGGTTGAAAAAGAATTGGAAATTGCCAAGGAAAAATTCCGTCAGGAAGGAAAGCCAGAAGCCATGTTGGATAAAATCTCTCAGGGTGCCCTGGAGAAATTCTTTAAAGAAAGTACCCTGTTAAACCAGGCTTTCATTAAAGAAAACAAACAAACGGTTAAGGAATTCCTGAAAACTGTTGACAAGGACCTGACAGTAACTGCTTTTTACCGTTACAATCTTGGCGACTAGTCAAGCCTGTACGATTCAAACATACAAAGCCTTCCGTTTTACGGGGGGCTTTTTTGTTTTAGGGCATGGGGCTGGGGCATGGGGCTTTGTTGGAATTTGCAATAATGTCAATGTTGCCAAACCTTGTTAACATTCAGGAGAGGATTGGAAATTCAAACATGCAAATTCATGCATATTCATGCATATTTCACCCTTTTTCAGATTTATATCTTCATTGTACTTACCTTTGATAGGAACAAATAAGAAAGATGTATTTTCTAAATAAGCAAGTCTGGTTTGACAACCGGAGGTTCTTTATCTTATTGATTAAAACCAGGGGGAGAACCTATAAAATTATGTAGGTCAATATGCCTGATTTGAAAGAATGTACTATCTTCGCAAACGCTAAAATGAGCCAAAAATGAAAAGCTTTAAACAACTGAATAACATTGTTGGTTGGATCACTTTCCTGATCGCTGCCGTCACTTATCTGTTAACCATTGAGCCAACTGCCAGTTTCTGGGATTGTGGTGAGTTTATAACCACTTCGTTCAAGCTGGAGGTAGGACATCCGCCGGGTGCGCCCTTTTTCATGATCCTCGGCCGGTTCTTTACCTTGTTTGGCGCAGGCCCTTCAAAGGCAGCCGTGATGATTAATTCCATGTCGGCTCTGGCCAGTGCGTTTACCATTTTGTTTTTGTTCTGGACCATTACCCATATTGCCAAAAAGCTCATCAAGCCACAGGGTGAATATACCATGGGACAAACCATTGCCATCCTGGGCGCTGGAGTTGTTGGAGCCTTGGCTTATACCTTTTCTGATACCTTTTGGTTTTCGGCCGTCGAGGGTGAAGTATATGCTTCCTCTTCCCTGTTCACCGCCTTGGTATTCTGGGCCATTCTAAAATGGGAAAATGCGGCCGATGAGCCTCGCGCCAATCGTTGGATTATCCTGATTGCCTACCTCATGGGCCTATCCATTGGCGTTCACCTTCTGAACCTGCTGGCCATTCCAGCCATTGTTTTTGTTTATTATTACCGCAAATATAAAGTCACACGCAAGGGCATCCTGCTTAGTTTGCTTATTTCGTTTGTGATCCTGGGCGTGATCATGTATGGCATTATCCCCGGAGTTGTCACCATCGCTACCTGGTTTGAGCTGATGTTTGTCAATGGATTGGGTCTTCCTTTCGATACGGGAGTAATTATCTATGCCCTTTTACTGGTTGGCGGACTCGTTTATGGAATTCTGTATACCATCCGTAAGAAAATGATCTTGTGGAATACCATCCTGATAGGCGTTACGGTCATCATGATTGGTTATTCATCCTTCGCCATGATCGTGATCCGTTCATCAGCCGATACACCCATGGATCAAAACAGTCCTGACAATGTTTTTGCCTTGCTGGGATACCTGAACCGTGAACAATATGGCGACCGGCCACTGGTTTATGGCAGGTATTACAACACCCCGCTTGTGAAATATGTGGACGACAAGCCATATTACATCCAGAAAAACGGTAAATATGTCATTGCCGACATGCGCCAGGAACCGGTTTATGACTCGAACCTGAGTACCATATTTCCACGTATGTACAGCCGGGAGGAGGGCCATATTGAAGCTTACAAACAATGGGCAAGCATCAAAGGGCGCAAAGTCCAGATCACCGATGAGGAAGGAAAAGCCCAAACTATCCAGATACCTACCTTTGGCGAGAACCTGACCTTCTTTTTCAGGTACCAGGTCAATCAGATGTATTTCAGGTATTTCATGTGGAACTTCTCAGGCCGGCAAAATGATATCCAGAGCCAGGGGGAAATCATGAACGGCAACTGGATCACCGGCATCAATGCCGTTGATGCGATCCGCCTGGGGGACCAAAAGAATCTGCCCCAGGAATTTAAAAATAACAAGGCCCGCAATGCCTACTACATGCTTCCGCTGATCCTGGGGATCATTGGGATTTTCTTCATGTACAACCGGGGCGCCGAAGGCAGAAAAGATCTATGGGTGGTATTCCTGCTGTTTTTCATGACTGGGATGGCCATTGTATTGTACCTGAACCAATCGCCCCTTCAGCCGCGTGAACGAGACTATGCCTATGCCGGTTCGTTCTATGCATTTACCATCTGGATCGGAATTGGCGTGCTGGCCCTGTATGAAGGGATGAAAAAATATCTGCCCGACACAACCAGTGCAGGAATTGCCGCTGTCTTGTCGCTTCTGTTGGTCCCTACCATTATGGCAGCGGAAAACTGGGACGACCACGACCGTTCGAACCGCTATACGGCCAGGGATTTCGGGGCCAATTACCTGAATTCATGTGCCCCCAATGCCATTATATTCACCAATGGCGACAACGATACATTCCCCCTGTGGTATAACCAGGAAGTGGAAGGCGTGAGAACCGATGTACGGGTCTGTAACCTGAGTTATTTCCAGACCGACTGGTACATTACCCAAATGAAAGCCAAGGCCTACAAGTCTGAACCACTGCCCATCAGCTTCAAGCCTGAACAATATGTACAGGGCAACCGCGATGTGGTTTACCTGATGGAAGACCCCCGTTTGAAGGGTTCGGTGGAACTGCAAAAGGCCCTTGATTTTGTCAAGGACGACAATCCGCGCACCAAATTGGAACAGGCTGACAATGCGTCCTACATTCCATCCAAGAAATTGTTTTTTGTCGTCGATAAAGCGGCCGTCATTAAAAACAAGGTGGTGGAACCTGAAGACTATGACAAGATAGTGGATACCATCACAATTGATCTGAGCAGCAAACATTACATTACCAAAGATGAATTGATGACGCTCGATATGATCGCCCACAACAACTGGGAACGCCCGATCTATTTTGCCATTACCATTGGTCGGGACAAATACCTGAACCTGCAGGATTATTTCCAATTGGAAGGCCTTGCCTATAAACTGGTCCCCATTAAATCAGCTGCTGAGGGCATTGCTTTCGGGAAAGTGAATACCCGGTTGATGTACAAAAACGTGATGGAAACCTTCAAGTGGGGCAACATGGAAAATCCAAAGGTCTACATTGATGAAAACAATGGCCGCATGATGATGAACATCCGCAACACCTTTGACCGCCTGGCCGGATCACTTGTTGCCGAAGGGAAGAAGGATCAGGCAACCAAAGTACTTGACCGTTGTATTGAATTGATCCCACACAAGGTGGTTCCGTATAACTACTTTTCATTGCTCATGTCTGAAACTTATTTCAAGGCTGGTCAACCGGAAAAAGCCAAGCAAATTATCAACACCATGCTGACCGATTACAAGGAACAGTTGGATTACTTCTTAAAATTGAAAGCTCCGATGAGAAACTCGGTGGATGATGATATTCAGCGCCTTTTATATTTCATGCGTGAAATGACCGTGATTGCCGGCAAGAACGAACAACCTGAAATGGCTAAGCAGATTACTGCTACATTTAGCAGTTACGTAGATCGATACAGTTCATTGAAATAATGAATCGGTTTGACCCCAGGGTCGGTTTGCCCGGCTTCTTTACTTCCCTTTTCAATCATGCTGAATGGAGATATAAAGATGACGGGCAGGTGGTTTACCTCACCTTCGACGATGGACCCATCCCTGGGGTAACACCTTGGGTTTTGGATGTTTTGGCAAAAGAAGGTATCAAAGCCACCTTTTTTTGTGTGGGTGAAAATGTACAGAAATATCCGGAAGTGTACCAACAAATTCTGGCAGGTGGTCATTCGGTAGGCAATCACACCTTCAACCATTTGCAGGGATTTAAAAGTAACAACCAGGTCTTTTTCAACAATATCGAAAAGGCGGCAGGCTATATCAATTCCGATCTGTTCAGGCCACCTCACGGATTTCTAAAGGCATCACAATACAATTACCTGAAGAAAAAGTACAGGATGATCATGTGGGATTTGATATCCTGTGATTACGACGCCAGGCTAAGTCCTGAGAAGGTATTGAGCAATGTAATCGATTTTGTAAGGCCGGGTTCGATCGTTACGTTTCATGATTCGGAAAAGGCCAAAATCAATCTGATGAAAGCCCTGCCACTTTCGATCACATGGATGAAGGAGCAAGGCTACCGGTTTGAAGCCATCTCCTACAAGGAAAAATCATAAGTAACAGGCTGTAAGGCATTAGAGCCTGTAAAATTTACTAGACAATGATAAATATTTTAATTGTTGGTTCAGGAGGAAGAGAACATGCCATGGCATGGAAGATTCAACAATCTCCCCTACTGAATCACTTGTTTATAGCCCCCGGAAATGCCGGGACTTCACAGCTGGGTACCAATCTGCCTGTGGGGATATCCGACTTCGAAGGATTGAAAAAGGCAGCTTTGGATCACCAGGTCGACCTGGTATTGGTGGGCCCGGAAGTTCCTCTTTGTGAGGGCTTACACGATTATTTCCTGGCCGACAGCAGCCTGAAACACATCAAGGTGGTTGGCCCTCAAAAGCTGGGCGCACAATTGGAAGGAAGCAAGGATTTTGCCAAGGAATTCATGGTACGTCATCAGATCCCCACTGCCAAATATAGCACCGTTACCTTAGATACCCTTCACCAGGGGCTGGCTTTTCTGAAAACCATGAAAGCCCCTTATGTGCTCAAAGCCGATGGGCTTGCTGCCGGAAAGGGTGTTCTGATTATCGATGATCTTACCGAGGCTGAAAAGTCGCTCAGGGAAATGCTTGATGGCCAGTTCGGGGCGGCCAGCAGTAAAGTGGTGGTTGAAGAATTTCTAAGCGGCATTGAATGTTCTGTCTTTGCCATTACCGATGGAAAGGACTATAAAATACTGCCCGTTGCAAAGGACTACAAGCGCATCGGGGAAGGCGATTCAGGCTTAAACACAGGCGGAATGGGCGCTATATCACCCGTTCCATTTGCCGATGAAGCCTTCATGAAAAAGGTAGAGGAGCGCATCATCCGGCCAACGGTACTAGGATTGCAGCAAGACCAGATTCCCTACAACGGATTTATCTTTTTTGGCCTGATCAGTGTCCAGGGCGAACCCATGGTCATTGAATACAATGTGCGAATGGGCGACCCGGAAACGGAAGCCGTGATGCTACGTATTCAGTCTGATTTTGTGGACTTACTCATCGGTGCAGCCGATGGCACCATGGCGGATAAATACATCGAAATTGACCCCAGGACGGCTGTTGCCGTGATGCTGGTTTCGGGAGGCTATCCTGGTCCCTATCAAAAGGGAAAAGTGATCCACGGTTTGGACAAAGTGCAAAACAGCCTTGCCTTCCATGCAGGAACCAGGTTCAACAACTCGGAAGTCTGCACCGACGGAGGACGCGTTTTGGCGATCAGTTCCTATGGCCAATCCATCGACGAAGCACTCTCCCATTCGTATCAGAATGCACAGCTCATTGATTTCGAAGGCAAATACTTCCGGAAGGATTTGGGTTTTGATTTGCAGAAATAAAAGCAATGGCCGGAGATCCAGGTAAAAAATACAAAGCATGTTACTCAAAGCATTAAAATCGAATCAGCCTTACCATTTTCTATTGATACCATTGGTAGCCATTGGTCTATGGATCAGGTCATTTGTGCAGCCACACGCGTATCCATTCTACGCAGGCGAAGATTCGATGCTGCTCTATAAACCCTTCAATTACATCCTGCAGGACAATCTTTTACTGAACAACATTCTGGCCCTGCTCTTTACAATCCTACTGGCATTTTTGATCTCCAAACTCAATGTTCAGTATACCTTTATCAGGGTCAGATCCTACCTGCCCCCCAGCTTGTTTATATTGATTACAAGCGGCATCCCCGATCTGCATGCCATGCATCCTGTCTATCCCGCTACCTTGTTCCTGGTGCTGGCCATTGACCGGATTTTCAACGCCTACGATAAGCTGGTGATCCATTCCAATGCCTTTGATGCCGGTATCTTTTTGGCTATCGGCTCCTTGTTTTACCTCAACCTGGTATTCTTTTTCCCCATTCTTTGGTTTGGACTGATCATTTTAAAACCCAAGGTCAACTGGCGCGAATTTGTATTAACGACCATTGGATTTGCATTGCCCCTGGTGGCGGCTTATGCCTATTATTTGATAGCCGGTCAGCAGGCCGAATTGATCCAGACCCTGCAGGTGAATTTTGCCTCCCCCCAGCTGTTTTTAAGGGCGAATCTTTCCGTTCAGCTCTACATGGGCTATTTATTGATTCTCACCCTGTTGGGC
>DASXUZ010000316.1:0-16838 GCA_036504555.1 Prolixibacteraceae bacterium
TATCGTCCAGCGGTTTGGGTGAAAGCTCCAATTTGAGGTGACTTTTAGGAAAAACATGAACTTGCCGGATGGAAGCATGCCTGATAAGATATTGTCGGTTAATACGAAAGAAATCATTGGGATTCAGCTCGTTCAGTAAATTGTCAAGTGAATAGTCAACCGGGTAATGTTTCTGATCGTTCAAAGCGGCGTAGGTCATACCTTCTTTGGAATAAAAATAGGCAATTTCAGAAACATTGAATGATTTGATTTTTTGTCCGTATGAAACGGAAAAGCGTTCCCGATAGGTGACTTCCTTTTTATTGATTAAATCAAAAAGAGCTGACATATCGATGTCATTTTTCTGTCCATTCCATGCCTTGTATTTGGCAATGGCATTGTTCAGTTCATCCTGGATGATGGGTTTCAGCAAATAATCGATACTTTTCAGTTTGAAAGCGCGGATCGCATATTCATCAAAAGCCGTTGTGAAAATTATAGGCGAATCAACCTTCACCTTTTCGAAAATGGCGAAGCTCAGGTCATCCTCCAGGTGAATGTCCAGAAAAATAAGATCAGGATGCGGATTGCATTTAAACCACTCGACCGAATCTTCCACCGATTCGAGTTTAGCCAACACCTTTATGGAAGGATCATAGGACAGCACCATGCTTTGAAGCCGGCGGGCAGCCAGTTGCTCATCTTCGATAATCAGGACGTTCATGTTTGAGTATTTTTAAAATAATTTAATATTCACGTATTAAGATTGCAGCCTCATCTGTTTGGCTAAATAGATTTTTCTATTCTAAATCCCCGGTTTTTTACCCACTCTCCCACTCTCCCGGCTTCCATTTTCTCATTTTCTCCAATTCCTATTTCATCCAAGTCTTTTGAATGATGTCTTTAAATACCGAGGCATCCACTATTCTCCGGTCTCCTTGGGGCCAGTTGCGGTATTTTTCAATCACCCTGGCTAACTCGTTTCTGACAATGGGCTTGAGTAGAAAATCTATTTTTTTCAATGTAAAAGCACGGGTCGATAATTCGTCGGTTGCCGTTGTAAACACAATCGGACAGGTAATTGAAATACTATCAAATATAGCAAAACTCAGATTGTCTTCCAGATGAATGTCCAATAAAACAAGATCAGGTTCACGATTACTTTTAAACCAGTTCACTGAATCAACCACTGATTCGAGTTTGGCCACCACTTCAATGGAAGCATCCGTTTCATTGATCATCCTTTCCAAACGGCGGGTTGCAAATTCTTCATCTTCAATAATAACGATTTTCATGTTTTTGTATATTAAACCTTTTAAGATTCACCCACCAAGGGGATTCGCGCTGAAAAGTGTGTTTCCGTTTTCTCAAAAACCGGGATTGTATTGTTGAGTAACCGATAACGATTTTGTATGTTTTTAAGGCCCACTCCCGTCGATGTCATATGTGCTTCCCGCTCCTGGAGGTTATTCACCACGTTCAGTTGGTTCTGTTCGTCAATAAAAATATCGATCACCAAAGGCGATTTTTTCGACATGGCGTTGTGCTTGATGGCATTTTCGATCAGCAATTGCATGGCCAACGGAATAATACGGTGGTTCATTTTGTGTTCCGGAATCCGGATATTCACAATTACTTTATCCATAAACCGGATGTTGATCAGGAAGATATAGGCATTCAGGAAACTAATCTCAGTGTGCAGGTCCACGAGTTCATTGTCTTTGTTTTCGAGTACATAGCGATAAACCTTTGCCAGGTGTTCGGTGAATTTTTCAGCCAGTTCAGGTTCCAGTCGGATCAGTGAAGTCAAAACATTGAGGCTGTTAAAAAGGAAATGGGGATTGACCTGTTGTTTCAACATGTCGAACTGTGACTGCAGGTTTTCCTTTTGCAGTTTCAGCAATTGGGTATTGGCCTTGGTCAACTCTTTGGTTCTCTCTCGGATGGTTTGTTCAAGGTCCGAATTGATTTGTTCGAGTCTTTTTTGGGCTGCTTTTATTTCCTCTTCAGCTTTGATACGTTCGGTAATATCTTTAGCAGAACCGACAATGGCAGGCTTGCCATCAAATTCAGTCAGATTGGTTGAAAGGATTACCGGAACCCTTGTATGTCCGTCTTTATGAAGTAAAATGAATTCGTAACTCCAGGAACCTGAAGTACCTATTTCTCTTCCCTTGTATTTCTGGAGGGCCTCCACTCTAAGTTCTGGCGGAATGACAGTTGAAAAATGTTTGCCCCATATTTCTTCTACTGTATAGCCTAAGATATTGACAATAGAATCGTTTACGAAAATAAACTTCTCATCCTGAAGTACGAAAAGCCCTTCCTGCAAACTTTGGATCACACGGCGGTAATGTTCTTCAGATTTCCGGATGGACTCTTCCATGGCTTTGCGTTCCGAAATATCAATGATCAGGCCGCGGGTACCCATAAATTCGCCATTTTCCATCATGGCTGCAGCGTAAAAGATAGCAGGAAATGTTGAACCATCTCTCCGTAGTGCGGTGTACTCATCTGAAAAACTAAGCCTTTTCTCCTGAAATGTTTTTCGCATATTCTCCTGCATCCGTATACGATCTTCAGGAATAACCCCTTCCAGGGCATGAAACCGAATCTCTTCGCCTGAAATACCCATGGCAATTTGCCCCGCTTTGTTGAGATAGGTCCCGTTACCCTTGGGATCAAGTTCATACACAGTCTGGGGCAGCAGATCAGCTAGTTCCCTGAATTTGCGTTCGCTCTTTTCAAGGGCTTCCTGCATTTTCAGTTGAGAAGTGATATCCCTGGTTGAGATGAGCGAAGCTATTTGCCCGTTAATCTCAATGGTGGTTGAATTGAATTCCGCAGTCACCTTTGCCCCATTTTTGCAAATCATCGATGCATTGTAACGCATATCACTCAACTCACCTTTCATTCTGCGGAAATGAATATTCATTACCCTTTCCCTGTCCTCCGGTGCCAGTGACTGTGGGCCAAAAGTTTCGAGGCATTCATCAACCGTGTAGCCCAGCATATCGGCAAAAGCCTTGTTAACCAGTAACACCTGTCCATCCTGGGAAATAACAATTCCATCGAGTGATTTTTCAATCAAGGTGCGGTATTTCGATTCGCTGGCCGCAAGTTCGTTTTGCATCCGGATGCGTTCAGTGATATCGCGGGCTGTGAGAATGTGCACCTGCCTATTGTTGAGCTCGGTAACTCCCGCTGATATTTCGACGGCAAACACACTACCATCCTTCCTTTTGTGATACCTGACAGGCACATATTGGGCATCATTGTCACTTGCTTCTTTGGATTTTTCGGGCTCAGCCGAAATATCAATATTTTTTAATACCAGGAATTCGTCATGCGCATAACCATAAATTTTTGAAGCAGCAGGATTGGCATCCAGGATCTGACCAGTGACCTTATCAATAAGAAAGATGGCATCCGATTCAGCTTCGAAGAGCTTCCGGTATTTATTTTCGCTGGCTTTGAGCGTCTCCTCTAGTGCCTTTTGTGTGGTGTGATCTCGTAGAATGATAAAAGTTGCGGGGAGTCCGTTGTATTCAATATAGGAGGTGTTAATTTCGAAATGAATGATTCTACCTGATTTGGAAATACCTTTGGCCTCATAAATCATTTGGTGTGTATCACCCGACATTCTCAATCGGTGAAATTCCTGAAGGCGTACCTTTTCTTCCCCGGCCACCACATCCAGAAAATTGCTCTCAATCAATTCTTCGGCTGCATATTCAATCATGTTGCAGAAGGCATTGTTGACAAATTTGAACTTTCCGAATTGGGTAATGATGATTCCATCGTGGGCATTCTCAACCAGGTTGCGGTATTTCTGTTCGCTTTGTTCAAGCATTTCCTGCATTCGCTTACGTTCGGTAATATCGCGGGCGGTAATGAATGAAGCTGTCGTTCCTTCATAAATGATTGGGGATGCGGTGAATTCAATGTCGACCAAGGTACCGTTTTTGTGAATCAGTGTGGTATAATCAATACCCGGCAATGAATTTCCGGCCATTCGTTGGTAATGTTGATCAACCATCCTTTGCTTGTCCCAATCAACCAGCAAGCTGGAGGCCTGTGAGCCAGTGAGATCTTCAGTTGCATACCCAAGCAACTTGCAAAATGATTTGTTCACATAGATAAAAGATCCATTTTGAGTGATGCAAATACCATCCCTCGAATTTTCAATCATGCTATGGAATAATTCATTGTTTTCCATTTGGGCCCTTTGATCAGAATTATTTTTTTGCATTTGACCGTCGAATTCTAATTATGATGTGAAGATATCACTACTATGTCAGAATGAAAAATAAAATACCCTTGAATGCCCGTTTTTAAACTTTGAATGGGCGTTAAGTTCCATGGAAATGCAAACCAAAATAGAAGTGATGATGATCCCTTTAAGGTAGTTGCCTTATGGAAAAATCAAAAGCTTACATTTTATGCTTTCTCCCGATTCATATATAAATATACGAAAACGAAGCCTGAGGTGGATATAAAATTTAATTTGACATCTTATTTGATTGATAAATATCAATTCAATACTTTTTACATTATTTTGATTACATTTTTATTATTTGTAAAATCGCAATCCCGAAGATTAAATTAATGGCTGATTCTACAATTGAGTTTCGTTGTTAGTTTTTATGTCCTTCGGTTAAAAGCTAACTAACAGTAATTTAGATTTATCTATGGAAAATTCAGGAAAATTGAAAACCGTTCAGTTTTACAGCGGTGAAGTGACCCCCCTTGAAATGCATAAAGTGCGTGTAGTTCAAAAACTGAACCTTTTACCGATCGAAGAACGCAAAGAGGCCATTTTTGGAGCAGGGTTCAATACATTTCTTCTCATGAACAAAGATGTTTTTCTCGACATGCTTACCGACTCTGGCACCAATGCCATGAGCGACAACCAGGTTGCTGCCATGAGCCTTGCCGATGATTCGTATGCGGGATCGGCCAGTTATACCAAACTTGAAAAAGCCATTCAGGATGTATTCAACCAGAAATATTTTTTACCCGTACACCAGGGGCGTGCTGCCGAACACATTATTTCAAAGGTTTTTGTGCGGCCTGGAAGTGTCATCCCAATGAACTACCACTTCACTACCACCAAGGCCCATATTGAAATGTGCGGAGGTACAGTGGAAGAAATTTATACCGATGAAGCGCTGAAAACTAAAAGTGATTTTCCTTTCAAGGGGAACATGGATATTAACAAGCTGAATAAGGTGATCGAAAAATGGGGTGCCGAAAATGTGGCATTCATCCGCTTCGAAGCTGGCACTAACCTTATTGGAGGACAACCATTTTCGATGCAAAACTTACGCGAAGTTTCAGCAATTGCCAAAGCCCATCACATTAAGTTGCTAATGGACTCTAGCTTGATCAATGAAAACCTATATTTCATCAAAGTCCGGGAAGAAGGTTACCGGGATATGCCAATTCAGGATATTTTGCACGAAATGATGAGTTATGCCGACTTCTCCTATTTTTCTGGCCGTAAAGTCAGCTGTACACGTGGTGGTGGAATTTGCACCAACAACCATGATATTTATATGCAGATGCGAGACCTGGTGCCCCTTTTTGAAGGATTCCTCACTTATGGCGGGATGAGCGTGCGTGAAATCGAAGCCATGGCAGTTGGCTTGTATGAAACCCTGGATTTCAATGTCATCAGCCATTCTCCTACGTTTATTAAATACCTGGTCGATTCATTGGATAAACGTGGGATTCCTGTCATTACACCTTCGGGTGGCTTGGGCTGTCACCTGGATGCAGGACAATTTCTTAGTCATATTCCTCAAAATCAATATCCAGCAGGCGCATTGGCCGCTGCACTTTTTGTTGCATCGGGTGTACGAGGCATGGAACGTGGTACCATTTCAAGCGTGCGCGATGCAAACGGTGACGACGTGCTGGCTGATGTTGAATTGCTCCGACTGGCATTTCCACGAAGGGTATTTACCTTATCGCAGATCAAATATCTCGAAGATCGCATCCAATGGCTATATGACAACCGTGAACTGGTTGGAGGTTTGGAATGGACAGAAGAGCCTCCTGTTCTGCGCTTCTTCGTAGGTAAACTGCAACCAATCGGAGACTGGGTGGATAAATTGGTAGCCAAGTTCCGCAAGGATTTTGGGGAAAGCCTTTAATTGAATGATTGTTTAAAATGGTTTCGCCCTGCAAATGAAAGTTTGCAGGGCGATTTATTTTGGATAAAACCCAAAAGCAAATAAAAATCTATCCAACCCGAATATTCCCTTTTAATGAGAACTTTGCACGTTTTGCACGTTTTGCATGATTTGCACGGTTTGCATGATTTGCATGATTTGCATGATTGGCATGGTTGGCATGGTTGGCATGGTTGGCATGATTGGCATGATTGGCAATTTATCTTTCCCCTTCTCAAAAAAATAAATCATTGAACTCGATCAAATAAAACTATCAGGAGTGCAAATCGTGCAAAACGTGCAAACGGTGCAACACGTATTTGAATATCTGAGGTCCTGAGACAGTTGCAACAAACAGCTTCAATTTATGCTTGCCACCCCATTAGTCGAAATGGATCTTCGATTTTCCCATCAATTCCATGGTTTTTCCCATCCACTTAAAAGTTCCTGACAATCCCTGGGGAAGGGTTACTTCTCCCTGCAACCCATTGCTTCCGTTTCTTTTCAGATCAAAAACAATCATTCCCATAGGATGAGGCATCTGGCCTTTGATGAATTTCAGGTCACCCAGTGCAGGTTCCATGCTGATGGTTTTAAAGCCGGGAGAAGCAGGACGTATGCCTGCTACTGTTGCCAAAAAATCGTAATTAGGACTAGCGCTCCATGCATGGCAATCAGATCGCGTTGGATCCTGCTTTTCGGCAAAGGTAGTTAAGCCATTGTGAAGCATTTCTTTCCAGGGAGCAAGGGTTTGCAGGTAACGATCGGCCATACCGGTCTTTTTGAGGGCCTGTGTGAGGTAAAAACGGAAATACAAAGTGGGCTGAATCAATTTCTGATCGTTCATGATCTTTTCAATCAGGACAGGCTGTTCGTTTTCAGGAATGGTATTGGTAAGGATTCCGAAAATCTGTGCATGCATACTGAAGTCTTTCTTTTCAGGTGTATCAGCCAGATATCCCCTGGATAAATCCCAGCAATTGCGGTACACTGCCTTGGTTAAATTCTGCGCCAGCTGCCTGTATTTCTCTCCCTGAAGTGGTTCCTTAAAATGCTCGTACAACTCGGCTGCCCGTTGAGCTGCATAAGCAAACTGCATAGTCAGGATGGAAGATTGTCCGTCGTCGCTTCCACCTTTGGGAACGCCTCCGATCCGGTTCTTCGCAATCCAGGGCCATTCATCTGCCCAATCCACAAAGTTCCAGTATTCCACTTTACCCAAAAGGCCTGTTTGGGGATCAATTCGTTGGGTAAACCAATTCAGGACCTGATCAATTCCTGGAAGGAAAGCCTGAACAAACGGCTGATCGTCACGCAATGTCCAGTAATCGTGCACCATATCAACCCAATAGAGTGAAAATGGAGGAATTACCTGCGGACTGGCTGAGGGGTATCGGCTTTGTGTCAATCCTTCATAAAAGCGCGATTCGTTGTAGCACATCAATGCATTGCGAACCAGGCGATCATCGCCCGATACATACATTGAAATCAAGGCTTGAATGCGGGTATCTCCCGTATATTGAAGTTGCTCGTAATATGGGCAATCATAATACGTTTCATTGGCACAGAGCCGGGCTGTATGCCAACCTACATTCCATATTTGTTTTAGATCAGGCTGGTCGGTTTCAAAAACAGCATTTTCCTGAAGAGGATAAGCGGTGAACTGGCTTGAAAAATCATTGAGAACCAAGGCCTCGTCTTTCGTTTCAATTTCAAGCTGAAGATATCGCCAGGTACGGAACCACAAAGGCCTGAACAGTCGGGCAGATCCACCATCGGGCAGAAAAAGATCTGCATAGCCTTGAATCGTTTTGTTTTCAATTTCATTTCTGTTGCCTTTGTTCCCCTTGGCATCAAACAAGGATTCAGCATATACCAGCCGAATGCGGCTTCCTTTGCCTTTGGAAACCAATAATTCGGGATATCCGGTTGTCAGGCTTCCCTGATCAAACAAGATCCTCAACTTTTGATTGGCTGGCAGGGTCCATTTTGCTTTACCCAGAAGAAAACCATCGGGAACAGGAACAGTTGAAGTGCGGATTGAAAAGTATCGTTGCTCCTTTTGTTCCATTTGCGGGATTCGCCTGGGGGTTAAAACCCAGTTGATATCGGTTCCAATACCACGGGGATGTCCTGCATCGATCATCTTTGGCTTGCTCCAGCTTTGATCGTTGTAGGCTTCAGTCTCCCAATTCCATGGATATAGAGCTGCGTCAAGCCGATCACCGGGACCTACAACTATGAATTGGCCCAAGGTTTCCCTGGCATCTGAAGAAGCAGGCATGTAAGCCTTGTTTTTGATGACTTTCCAACTTGCGTCTGTATTGACTATTTCTTCTGAATTCGTATTTCCCTGAACAATCAGTGCCGTTCTAAGTGAAAACTGCGCCCATGGTTTATTGTCTGCAAAATTCCACACAACCGCTGCCAACAGGTTCTTGCCCGACTTTAGGAAGGGCGCAATGTCTATACTTTCATAATACCAATGTGACAGGTCACCACGTGCCGGGCCAAAGCAAACAGGTTGGCCATTAACAAACAAACGGTAGCGGTTATCGGCCGAAACATGAATGATGAATTCTGAAGGAACAACTGCTAAATCAAAGCTTTTCCTGAAATGAAAAACACCATACTCAAGCACCGATTCTGTTGGATGGGTAATCCACTGTGCCTTCCAGTGATTGACAAGTAATTCAGGATTGATCTTTTCTGGCAGAACCAGCTTAAGGTCTTGCGCGGCAGCTGAAAAGGTCAGCATAGCAAGCAGAAATAGGTATAGATTCGAACGCATGGTTAGGTTTATTGGTTAGAATTGGCCATCAATGAAAGGAAGTGAACAATCAATTTTGGATTCGATACCCTTCATAACTGCACCCATTTAAAGCAAAACCCATCAGTACGTTTAAGGTACCTTTGGGTTTTTATAGTTTGATCAAATGACTTCAATTTTAAAGTTTGTTCATGTCTGCTTTTAATTCTGTTTCAGCCAAGGCAATCATGCTCATAAATTCTGCCACATATTTCGGGTAGGATTCAACATCTTGAAGCTTTTGAGTTTTAAGCTGTAATTCCTTTAATCGGTGACCCAGGTCATCCATTCCAAAGGTCATGACCGATGATTTGGCTTTATGGGCAAGTTCGCCCAGTTCTTTCCATTTTTTCTCAGCCAGGAGGTTGGTCATTCCATCTCTGAACTCAGGCAACTGATCAAAAAACATTTGAATAAATTCTTTGGTTATTTCTGATTCTCCGCCAGTAATTTCGTTCAGGTAATTTAAATTGGTCGTGCGTATTTGAGCCATTGTAAATGATTTTGAAATAGTTTCTTGCAACGCAATATTACAAAAAATAAAGATTTGTACCTAACGATTAAAGTCGCAACCCGAAAAACCTGATTTCTTTACTGAAATGATATTTTTCATGCTTTAAACTTAGGGAATTAGCTATTTTTGTTCTTTTAAATTGAAGAAAACTTATGAAATTAACAGCTTTAAATCAAATACATAAACAGGCAGGTGCCAAAATGGTGGAGTTTGCCGGGTTTGAAATGCCCATCGAGTATTCCGGAATCAAAGACGAACACATGACCGTTCGCGAAGCCGTCGGGGTATTTGACGTGTCGCACATGGGTGAATTTTGGGTAAAAGGTCCACAGGCACAAGAGCTTGTTGAACGTGTAACAACAAACGATGTCTCAAAACTGGCCCTAGGGCAGGCACAATATTCCTGTTTCCCCAACGGGAAAGGTGGCATTGTTGACGACCTGCTGGTTTATTATTATTCTCCTGAAAAATATTTGCTGGTCGTTAATGCTTCCAACATTGAAAAAGACTGGAATTGGATTAACTTGAACAATACCAAAGGCGCAATCCTTGAAAATGCCTCTGACGGAATCAGTCAATTGGCCATTCAGGGCCCAAAAGCAACTGCTACTCTTCAAAAATTGACCCAAATAGATTTATCGGCCATCAAATATTACACCTTTGTTACCGGATCAATCGGTGGGGTTGATGATGTAATTATTTCAGCAACAGGCTATACTGGCTCTGGAGGATTTGAACTGTATTTCAGGAATGAAGTGGCAGAAAAACTTTGGAAGGTAATTTTTGAAGCCGGTGCCGAATTCGGAATCAAGCCTATCGGACTGGCAGCCCGCGATACCTTGCGCCTGGAAATGGGTTATTGCTTGTATGGAAACGATATCGATGACACCACCTCGCCCATTGAAGCAGGTCTGGGATGGATTACCAAATTTAATGGCCATCAATTCATCGACAAAGATTTTCTACTGATGCAAAAGCAAGAAGGGGTGGATCGCAAGCTCCGCGGATTTGAAATGATCGACCGTGGAATTCCCCGCCACGATTACGAGTTGACGGATCATGACGGAAATGTAATAGGTCATGTAACTTCCGGGACAATGTCACCTGTATTGAACAAGGGAATCGGGATGGCCTACGTAAATAAAGAATATGCAGCTTTCGGAACGGAGGTATTTTTAAATGTCCGCAACAAACAATTGAAGGCCAAAATCGTTAAATTGCCTTTTATCAATCCGGTATAAAATCTCTTTAGACAAAGATAGGATGAACCTGCCGGGAGTAACCGGCAGGTTTTTTTATCCATCCAGCTCATCTTTGTATTTTCTTTTCCATGAAGATGACTGAATTTACTTCCTCAAAGGGGCGAAGTTTCAGCGTAGCAACCTGGCTTTTATGTTCTATATAGGACTCTTTATTTATATTCAACACATACTGTTGTCCTTTATTCACTTCCAATTGAAACTGCCCATTTGATCCGGTTATGACGGTTGAAATAGTCCTGCCCTTTTCATCGATCACGGAAACAGTTGCATCAGCCAGAAGTTCTTTGGTGGCCAGCTCTTTGATGGTACCACGAATTATAACAGGAAACCGGATAATCTTTAAAAAATATAAATCATCGTTTCCTTTTCCCCCTAACCGGTTCGAAGAGAAATAGCCTTTCATCCCTGTAGAATCAAGAGCAAGGCCAAAATCGTCTTTGGACGAATTGATAGGAGTTCCCATATTCTGGGGATTGCTATAAACCCCCTGTTCTGGAAACGAGAAATATAAATCTAATCCCCCCAGTCCTCCATGACCATCGCTGGCAAAATAAAGAACTCCATCGTTGCTGATAAACGGGAAGCATTCATTGCCAATGGTATTAATCTTAGGTCCCAGGTTTAATGGTTTGCTCCATTGACCATTGGTAAGTACAGTGGCATACAGATCTGATTTACCATATCCACCGGGTATGTCAGAGGTAAAGTAAAGAATGGTCCCGCTTTGATCGATCGATGGATGTCCCACTGAATATTCGTTATTGTTGTACTGGAAACCGCGCAGTAACTTCCATTGGTCACCTACTAGCGTGCCAAGATATATTTTAAGATTCACGATCCCTTTCTTGCTTTTGAAAATCTTGTTTTTGACAATATTGTTCCTGGTAAAATAAATAATACCATGTTTTTGATCAAATGAAACAGGTCCATCATGATAGGCTGTTTTCAATTTCACGGCAAAGGGTTCGGGAAAGCTTAGATCTCCAGTTAAAGCATCCATTTTTGCCGAGTACAGATGAAGATAGGGAAGATCATTCCATTTGTACTTATTCCCTGAATTATTGTTGATGGAGGTAGATGAAAAAATAAATTGATCCTTATAAAATGCCGGTCCCATTTCAGACCCTTGGGTATTCAATGAAACATTCCTGATTTGATAATTGGCAGAATCAGGCTTCAAAAGCTGCAAGTATTGAAGGGGTGATTCCTGCATATTGGCCCGCCCATCTTCTGGTCTTAAGATTGAATATTCCTTTAGCCAATGTTGGGCCAAAAGATATTTTCCATTACTTTTAAGGGATTGAGAATAATTAAAAATATCTATGGGCTGTTCTTGTTTTCTGTTAATCAACTTGTTCAGCCAAAATTCAACTTGTTCTGAATTTCCGACCTGTCGGTTTGCTTCTGCCAGCTGTCTGACAACGAAATTATTGGTGGTATCCTTTTTATAGGCATATCCATATAATTGAATGGCCTCCATGTAAGCGAATTCATTGAAACTCTTGTTGGCAAGTTTAATGGTTAGCTTTTGACTAAAAGCTCCAAACGGCAAAATACAAATCAGAATAAGGATAAGCAAATAGCTCGTTGAATTTTTTCCCATCGATAATTGTTCCTTTTGTTAAAAATACCTTGGTGATCTGATCTTATCATTTCCCAAATCAAAATCAAAACTTACCATAATTTCATGAGTGCCGTTATTAAAGGCTCCCAACCGTGAAATTGGAAAATCATACGAATATCCAATCTTCATCTGATTGGTTGCCTTCAGCTGAAACAATCCCCCAAAGGAATCACCCAAACGGCACATGGCTCCCACCCAAAGCCGATCATAGAACACCAGCGTACTGTTAAAATCGAACGAAACTGGTGCATTAATTACAAATCTGGTCAAAACGGAAGGTTTAAATTTTACAATTCTATTGACCTCAAACACATAACCGGACATAAAAAACAGGTGAACTTCTTCCCGATCGAATTGCCCGGTTGAAAAACCGGTTTTATTGATGGTGTTCTTGATCAGTTTTGGCACGGATAATCCCATATAAAAAAGATCGGTATGATAAAATACCCCTACTCCAAAATTGGGTAAAAAGCTATGGTTAATGTCATCTGCAAAAAGCGGATCATTTGGATCAACGGTGGTCAAATCAGCAATCCCTGCTTCATAAAAGTTAACACCTGCTTTAAGTCCAAATGCCAGTTTTCTCCGATTGTTAAAATGTAAGGTGTATGAATAATCAAGATACAGACCATTTTGTTTGATGGGCCAGATTTGATCACTTAAAAACGACAACCCGAGTCCCATATTGGTATTGACAATCGGCGAGTGTATGGCAAAGGTCCTGGTTTCTGGGGCTTTGTCCATCCCAACCCACTGATTACGGGAAACAGCCATCATACTAAGCAAATTTTTAGATCCTGCATAGGCAGGATTGATCGTCATCAAATTCTCCATATACTGAGTGTACATCGGATCCTGTTGCGCAATGGATTCCCCGGCAATAAACATCAATACAATTACCAGGGTCATCCTGGCGAACTGAAGTTTCAGACAATTGATATGTTTATTTCTGCTCAATTTCATTATTTTTTTAACCTATCTTACTTGTTTCCCATTTCTCACTTCCTATACTTTCTCCACTTTCGCTATCCTCTTTTGGATTTTCACCCTTTCTCATTTTCTCATTTTCTCACCTTCTCATCTTCTCATTTTCTCATTTTCTCATTTTCTCATCTTCTCACCTTCTCATCTTCTCACCTTCTCACCTTCTCACCTTCTCATCTTCACCTTCTCCTATCGATCCAGATAAACCGCCCCGGTCATATTCTGTTGACCGTTCATTTTCAAAATATAATAATAGGTGCCCGTTGGAACCATACCTGAACCTACACGCATTCCTGTGCTGGCTGTTCCATCCCAGAAACCGGTTTTATTATTCCCTTCTCCATAATGGCTCGACTGGTACACCACATTTCCCCAGCGATTGAATATTTCAATCTCAACAGTCTTATATTTTTCCAATCCTTGTATTACAAACCGATCATTAAATCCATCACCATTGGGTGAGAAAGCATCAGGAATAAAGAAAGGCAAGTCGTTGATCAACACCAGTACCTTTGCATTGTCGCAATTCCCGAAATAGTCGCAAATGGAATAAACAAATTCATCTTGCCCCACATAAAATTCATCAGGAGCATATAAAACAAGTGAATCGGCTGCAACCGAGGCAGTACCATACACCGGAGGTGTCACAATCGATATGGAGGATGGATTAATTGCATTTTGCGGAATATCATTTCTGGCAACATTGATCGTCACACTTTGATTGGTTTTGGTTTGTGCTGTATCACTAATTGCCTGAATATATAAACCTACATTCACGGAATCCTGGTTTAAACATCCAAATGCATCAGACACCTGAAGATAATACATGCCTAAACCACTTACTTTTGCAGTCGCTTGGGTCCCTCC
Organism: Prolixibacteraceae bacterium; assembly: GCA_036504555.1. Lineage (GTDB taxonomy): Bacteria > Bacteroidota > Bacteroidia > Bacteroidales > Prolixibacteraceae > Aquipluma. Next base: position 14,216 of record DASXUZ010000316.1, read on the forward strand.
GTTCAGAATAATCCCTTCCTTCGTCTTCCACAAATAAATGAGGCCTACCCCACTACTCTTGGCGCCATTTAAAAGAATGCTTGCAGTAGGGGAATTCACAAACACGTTTCTGTCAGTAATCGCTTTTGGTCCATCGGTAATCATCACCAGGATCGAAGTGGTATCCTTTTGCCCCTCGCTGTCGGTTACTGTTAAATGATAGCGCGTTGTTTCACCTGAATGAAACTTTGGTTTTGAGCTTGATGCATTGTCCAGGTAAATGGAAGGAAACCAATTATAAACAAGTCCATCACCGCTTGAAGAACTGGCATCGAGCAATTGGTCTGCAGTATTACAATTTCCAAGAACGAGAGAAGGTGCACCCAAAATACGGGCTACTGGTTTGCGGGTATTGAAGTTGATGACCACTCTGGCCTGGCTGCATTGTACAGGTGATCCATTGTCGCACACCTGGTATATAAATTCATCGACTCCTGAGCCTGTTGTTTTCCGCTTATAAGTAAATGTACCATCAGCATTAATGATTACATCTCCTTTTACAGGTGCCATTACCGGCATTGTATTGTATCTGAGCTGAGCCCCTTCAAAAGCAATATCGTTCAAACCCAGATTGCCTTCAAAAGCAATTTCGGAGGTAGTAAATACATCATCCACTGCCACAGGACCTCTTTTGGTTCTAATGATCAATTCATTGGATGTCTGATCGTTCGCCATATTGCCAGCCAGATCGCTTACCGTGGCTGTCACGGAATAGGTTCCATCCAAAATTTCACTTCCCGAAGGAATCTGTAAACTCCAAATCAACCCGATAAGGGTAAATTCTCCATCACCTGCTGTATAGGTGATTCCATTCACTGTCACCTTCAATTTTTCTCCCACACCCACGGTGGCAGTTCCTGAAATAAGTGGTGTATGATCGTTTGAAGCCTGACTGTTAACTGTTGGAATTATTGGAGGGGTCGTATCAATGACCAATTCATTATCAGTCAAATCAGAACTGCTGTTGCCCAGGGCATCGGTAACGATAGTGCTTACAGAATAGGTTCCCTCTAAAATCTCACTTCCTGAAGGAATTTGCAAACTCCAGTTCGTTCCTGTAAGGGTAAGTTTACCATCACCGGCAGTATAGGTAAGTCCGTTGACGGTCACCTGAAGGGTTTCACCATTGACAACAGTGGCTGTTCCTGTTATAAGTGGGGTGTTATCATTGGTAAGCTGGCTGTCAACAGTTGGAATAATATGCACTGGTAAAATGGTCAATGTGACCGGTATCCGTGTTGGACTTTTGCAGAAACCATTGTTTGCTTCTGCATAATAGGTTTTGATTCCAACCTCATTGAGAGTAGGCGAAACAATGGCTGTTCCTCCGAAAGCCGCATCGTACCAGACAACATTAATTCCAGCTTCGTGAACAATACGGGTATTGGCATCCAGCGTTTCAATGGGACTCTGTGCCCAAACCAATAAATCACTAGTTCTTATCAATGTCGGGACATCCACGACCGTGACTAGCCCAGTTCTGATATCACTGTTACAATCATTTTGGTGTTCCTGTAAATCAAGGGTATAGACACCTGCTTTTGTCCATGTAATATCGAGCACATTACTGACAGAGTTTTGTATCACCCCATTAATTTTCCAGGTATAAATTGAATTGGGGCTACCTGTTACCCGGTAATGCCGTTCGGTTCCGACGCATACCTTATCGGGCAAAGTATTCTGGGCCAGTACCGGTAAGGTAGTAGTCAGCAAAATAGCCAGCATCAATATAGGTCGAAATCGTTTTAGCATTGATTCTATTTTATCTTAAATTCTTCAATTCTATTCTAAAATTTTCCACTTAGTGGGTTTAGTCTACCGTCTTGAAGGTAGGAAAATATCGCATGAATTCCTAATGATTCATCATCTAAATCAGCGCATTATTACAAAATAATCAACCACTTTCAACCCGCCCAACTGCCTTTGAGGCAGCGGGCTGGTTGATTTTTAAAAAGTAATTTATAGTATTCATTTTTTATGTTCTTATTCGTCAAAAGTAATCTCTGTTGGACTCGGTAGTGTATTATTCAAAGTAATGGTGATAGATGCCACGGCAGTACAGCCGTTGGCTCCTGTTACAGTTACAGTATAAGTCCCCGGAGTGGTGATCGAAAGACCAGCAGCAGAACCTACTACATTTGTTCCTTTTTTCCATGAATAACTAACCCCGCCTGTTGCCGTAACACCAATCGAAGTAGTTGTACAGGTCAGTACCGTGGTAGCTTCATTGTTGGTTATACCTGCTGTTGGTGGAGTGACATTCTCGGTGATGGTGATAGATGCCACTGCAGTACAGCCGTTGGCTCCTGTTACAGTTACAGTATAAGTCCCCGGAGTGGTGATCGAAAGAACATCAGCAGAACCTACTACATCTGTTCCATTGGACCATGAATAACTAACCCCGCCTGTTGCTGTAACACCAATCGAAGTGGTTGTACAGGTCAGTATTGTGGTAGCTGCATTGTTGGTTATACCTGCCGTTGGTGGAGTAACATTCTCGGTGATGGTGATAGATGCCACTGCAGTACAGCCGTTGGCTCCTGTTACAGTTACAGTATAAGTCCCCGGAGTGGTGATCGAAAGA
>DASXUZ010000317.1:0-1890 GCA_036504555.1 Prolixibacteraceae bacterium
TATTCGCCATATAGATATCAAAGGCATGTGGATGTGTATGTGAACAGGTACAATACCTATCGACATACAACGACAAGAAATTTTCAATACCAGGATGATAATTACAACCGTATCCGCAGAAACGATTTTGCAACAAGGTATCCAGACAGGGCTTTTGAGCATCGTAATGAAGGTGTGAGAAACAGATATGAACTGAATGAGAGAAGACCTAACAATCAGGTTAGTCGTCAGCGCAACATTGATCCACAACGTTCAAACAATCGTCAGTACCAGGAGAGCAAGTCTTCAAACCGGGGGATCAATGAACGACAAAGGAGTATGAACGAGAATAGTCGCCCTGTTTATAGAGAAAAGTCAGGTCAAACTGCGCCAAGGGAATACAATCGGAATTCGGATAGAAGCAGGATCGACAATAACAACGGCCAGGTGCAAAGGAAAATTGAACCCAGGAATGGATCGTTCGATAATCGTACGGCTCCTGAGAGACGTAATGAATCAACTCCTGCAAGACCTGCAGTATCCAATCCTGATAGGCCTGCAGTTTCCAGTCCTGACAGATCATCGAATCGGGTTGAACGCAGCTCTGCCCCGAGGGAAAAATCCGCTACTGTATCAGACAGAAATAGGTCCAACAGCGAAGTCAGACAAGCTTCGCCAAGCGTCAGGAAATCGGATGCACCCAGAGAGAATAATCAAAAAGAAAATGGGAACAGGAGAAGAAGGGAATAGTGCTAAATTTGAAATTAAAATCTATATAAATTGACACAAAATTCAATACTACTAAAAACACTGCGGGGAGAAAAGACCGAACGTCCACCGGTTTGGTTCATGCGGCAGGCAGGAAGAGTGTTACCTTCCTATATGAAAATCAAAGAGAACTATACATTCTGGCAAATGATGCAGAATCCGGAAGTAGCGGCCAAAGTGACGCTACTTCCTGTTGAGGATTTGGGCGTGGATGCCGGTATTCTTTTCTCCGACATTCTGGTAATCCCTTACGCATTGGGAATGGGATTAGAATTCAACGACAGTGGTCCCTTATTCGATCAGCCGCTGGCCTTCCGGGAAAATCCATTAATTGGACTTAAGCCTGATGCTGAGAAACTGAATTACATTTATCAAGTCATCGATGAAATCAAACGCACAAAATCACCGGATATACCATTGATTGGATTTTGTGGAGCTCCCTTGACCGTCTTGCTGTTTATGCTGCAGGGACTAGGTCGAAAAGGAGAATTCCCCGAAGCCATCAAATTCATCTATCAGAACAAGGAAACCACCCGACAATTGATTGAGATCGTTACTGATCTTTCCATCACCTATGCACTTGGACAAATTGATCACGGAGTAGATGTTTTTCAATTGTTCGATACCCATGCAGGTTTGATTCCTTTCGATTTGTACGATGAACTGTTTATGCCCTCTATACGGAGAATTGGTGATGCGGTGCGCGATAAAGGCGTTCCGTTTATCTTCTTTCCAAAAGGATTGGGGGCCGGAATTGCCCACATTTCGCCTGATTACTGCGACTTTTTAAGCATTGACTGGCAAACTTCCCTTGGCACAGCCCGCAAACTCGTTCACCCAAAAATAGGTTTACAAGGGAATGTGGATCCCCGCTTGTTATATGCCAGTCAGCCTGAGATTGAAAAGGCGCTTCAACCCTACATTGAATTTGGTAAAAATAACCAGAACTGGATATTTAACCTGGGACACGGTTTTATGCCTGGTATTTCATTCGAAAATGCTAAATTTCTTGCTGATTGGGTGAAACGGACTGATTGGAAAAGATAGAAAAAGTTCCAGGTTCAAAGTTTTAGGTTCCAAGTTGGTCGGAACCCGATTCAATTGGAATAATAACTTGAAATGAATAACAGATAGGCTTGGATC
>DASXUZ010000318.1:0-6176 GCA_036504555.1 Prolixibacteraceae bacterium
CCGGTCACGCACTTTGGTAAATCCGTCGTTGCTCATTTTCTGGGCTTCAATCCTGACTTCAGAGATGGTCTGTTCGTCCGATTGAAGTTTGATATCTATCTGGGTCCTGCCATTGATGTCAATATTTTGTTTCCTGTAACCGATGAAAGAAGCCTGCAGTGGATTCTTATCACTGGATACTTTGATAATGTAGTTTCCATTCAAATCGGAAATAGTTCCTGAAACGAACCTGCCATTTTTATCAATCTCAACAACATTCACAAATTCCATTGAACTTCCTGTGAGTGCATCCTGGATATGTCCCTTTATGATAGCAGATTTTTGTGCGTACAAATTGCAGAACCCTGAAAATACAAGTATTATCAGCAATCCTGAAAATCGAATGATTTTTTTCATATTAGATCTGGTTAGATATTTAAATGACTAATATTTCAAAACTGAGTTTATTTTATGGACAACACCTTTCCGAACCAAAATGTCGGCTTTGGCATGGTCTATATTGACAATCCGACCGGAATGATCTTCAACTGACAGATTATTCAAAATGTTGTTGAATTTAACGGTCACATACTCGGTTCCAAGGGGTGTAACCAGAGTACGGTTGGTTGGAAATGCTCCATTTAGGTTGCCGTCATCAAAAACTACATTCTTGCGAACAAAATGATACAGCAGGAATTTCTTGAGCTCTTCCTTATCGGTAGGAATTAAACCAGCTGCCTTTGCTGCGTCTATGGCTGCATTGGTTGGAATCAATCCGGTCCAATAATCTGATTCAGCCAAAAACTTTAAGTTTGGAATTGTATCGCGGGTGATGGCATCCAATTGTTTGGGCACCAAAAATCCATTGGAGACCAACATATCTTTGAACTGTGAAACTTCCTTGTCCATGGTCAGATATTTTCCAAGGGTATAATTGGTCTTGATCGGAGTGGTTATATTGTATAAAATACCATTTTTATCGTTGGGTATTTTTTCTGCCACTTGAGCGATTTCCCTGTAGCGTTGATTTTCGCCACCCTGAATTCCTCCCTTGGTGATGCGCATGTAATTCTTTGAAGCCATTTGAACATAGCGTTCTGTGGTCAGGTCATCCAACACGCCCAGGAAGATATGATCCTGTACAAACATGACCATATCAGTGGTCCTCATGGGATTCCATTTCGAATCTTTACCCCGGTAGTTAATCGTGCCACTGAGCAGGTCATACCTGATTCCATAAGCTTCCATTTGTTTGTTGTTGGGAGCAAACAAGGTAACCTTTGAAGTCGGATTTGACAAGGCGGCAAGCATTCCTGATTGATTTAAGGCATACAGGAACGTTGAATAGTTGGCATCAAAGAATAATTTTCCGGGAACACAGGTAAATACATTGGGCTCCAGAACCTTTTTCATTTCATAGACCACACCATTGCTACACATGTGGGCTGAAGCGATGTCGTTCTTGGTGATGACCATCGGGTCGCCGAATGAATTGAAATAGGTTTGCGAAATTTTGGAGATCAAACCCAAAGACCTTGAAAGCTGTGTTTGCAGAATGTAATATAAGGTCACCTGGGGCACACTGTCCAGGGAAGTGTATGTTTTCATCACTGTCTTGTTCAGATAATCCTGCAAGGCGGCGTTGGAAGGCAAAAAGGCCGTGAACATGTCCTTCATCTTCACTTCTGGCCCTACAAAGGCTCCCTGTTCTTCTGCAATGTTCGAAACCGTTTTGTAAGCTTTCAGGTACTGTGTTTCCTTGTTCACTGTTTTGGTGGTCGAATAATCGGCGAATCGTTGTAATACATCATAGTAAACGCCAAATTGATCCTTGCGATCCCGGATGTATTCCTCAATATTTTTCTGAGGTGGAACCACCTTGTCAATAAAATAGATGAATCCGTTGGAGGTCCTCACTTCCGATTCCATCACGGCAGCAGGTCCCCAGTTCAGTCCATTGGGCGACCATTTGCTTTCTGGATACATATAAGTATAGTCACTGCCATTGGGATCACCAAAGAAATCTTCAAAATAGTCTTTGCTGAATAGCGGTACCAGTTTATCACCCGTATACATGGTCAGTTCTTTTCCGCGCATGCTGGCATCGGGATAAAAACTCGGAACCACTTCCTTATAAGGTAAGGATGTGCTCATGGTTTGTTTCCTGAAAAATAATCCTGCATACTCTCCGTTGGGGCCTTGCAGCTCCGACCAGACATACTCATAGATCAGCTGAAATTTAGAACGGGGGTTTGGAAGTACATGCAAGGTAAATAATTGTGAGGCTTCTTCCTTGGATAGACTTTCAACCGATTCAATTCCAACAGACTGAAAATAGGCTGTGAAAGCACTGTCGTTTGGCACGAACAGGGTTGATAAGGTTTTGTCGATGGTAAAGGTTTGTCCTGCCATGTCCATTAACTTGAGATAGATCGTATAGTTGTGCCTACCTTCGAGGGTTTCTATACTTGATCCTCCCAACCATGGTGGATCTTCGTATCTGTCCTGCGATTGCGAACAGCCGAATATCCCTAACAGTACCAATGCAAATGCTGCAATTTGGAAGAGCTGGAATCTTTTTATCATGATAAGATTATTAAAAGGTTATTAAATTGTCAGGTCGTAAATATAGGACTAAATGTTAATAAATGCTATAAATGGTATAAAATTGTTATCCAATCTTACAAGGCAGTTCTTTTAAAATCCAGCTTACAAACACTCGATTCTATTTTCAAGTTGTAGCCAAAAATATTTTTTACCCGGTTTCAAATACACTTTCCTTGTTAATTTTTGTACCTTTTCTTCATCTGAAATTTACATTGGGTTAAAATTGAAAAACAAGTTTACTTGAATGTTCGGTTTTTTCACCCAGGAGCATGGATTTTTAACATCGGGACGTAAAAAAATTTAAAATCACCGGATCACCCAGCAATGACGATTCCCATCCCCGACCTGGTGCAAGGTCCCTCCAGGTACCGATTAAAAAAAACAAAATTTTCCCAATGCGTATAAAGGTACAAAAAAATGGTCCATCCTGACTGAATAGTCTACAAGGAAACCGAATCAATGGGAAAGTCTGGTCTTTAATATGGAGGTGACTGATAGACATGATGGGTGTGATATCTTGGTCAATAAATAGCAGGTTGTCATCCGATCCGTTCCCCTTCAAATTGGATGCATTTCCTGCAAGAAAAAAAATATTTTTTTTACAATCTGGCACCCACTTCAGGTCAAGCTCAAACAAAAATTCGTAACTTTAACTAGCTTTAAGAAAAGACCTTGATGTATTCCTTGTGAATAAATATAAAGATAAGAAATAAAAATAAATGCGTGGGTAAAAAGTGAAAATTGCTGCATTTTTTTGGCAGACGCTCCCGATGCAATTGGTCCTGATCATTGCAATCCGGGGCTAGATTGTAAGAAAATGAATCAAACATTGTTGCCTTTTGTTCGATTGTAAATAGGGATGGGAAAGATAATTTGAATAGATGGCCCAGGTGCCCGGAAGTGGATTTTTAGCCAGGGCATCAGAGAGAATGGATGAATTTTAAAAGTAACAACCAGTTAATCTAAAAAAGTAATTCTATGGACAACGATCCTCTATATATAGTTCTGGCTGAAGACGATGAGGACGATCGCCTGTTTTTTAAAGAAGCACTGGAAGAAATTAAAGTAAAAACGAGCCTGGCCTTCGTCAATGACGGCCTGCAGTTGATGAATTACTTAAATCAACCCGGCAACCGCTTGCCCCAGGTCATTTTCCTGGACCTGAACATGCCCGTCAAAAGCGGTATGGAGTGCCTGGTGGAAATACGGAAAAATAACAGGCTCAAAGACCTGGCCATTGTCATTTACTCCACCTCGGCATCCGAGGAAGATGTCGAGGAAGCCTTTGTTAATGGGGCTAATATATATATCAAAAAGCCAAATGATTTTTCGCTGTTGAAATCGAGCCTGGCCAAGGTGATCAACCTCAACTGGCAGTACCATACCCTGGGTTTGAAGAAGGAGAATTTTTTATTGAGTATCAACAATCAGAAGGATGAGGAAGATTCGAAATCATAAACGAGCAGCGCTTGTCCAGCTTGGCATTTTGATCATTTCCATCTTCACTTTATTGTTTGCCGCCAGCATTTCTTTCAAACGGACTCAATCGCTGACCGATTCGGAACAATTGATTATTCATTCCTATGATGTGAACCTTGAATTGATCCGATTGCTTTCCACGGTCAAAGAGGCCGAAACCAGCGAACGTGGATTTATTTTAACCAATGATTCCACTTTCCTCATTCCCTATTCCGCGGCAGAAAATAAGGTGAGAGAGTCATTTGTTAAGCTGAAATTATTGGTTTTTAACAATCCGGGACAGGGTAGAAACTTAGATACCTTGTTTTTTCTGATCAATCAGCGGTTAGCGCTTTTGCAATATGTATTAAGCCAGAATGCCAGCCATGTTTATACCCATGATTCGTATCGGAAACCCTTGCGAAGGGGCAAAGAGCTCATGACCACCATCCAGGTGGAAGCCGACCGGATTGCAGCCTATGAATTAAATTTGCTCCGCGAACATGAGCAGGAACATGAACGCGATCTCAGGCTGTCGCCCCTGACCATCCTGTTTATTGTCTTTTTTTCACTGGCCTTTTTCATGGTAGCCTATTTTAAAATAAACAAGGACCTCAAACATCTGGCCCAGTCAAACAATCAGTTATTGATTAACAAGGAAATATTTGAACATTCCGAGCACATTGCCAATATTAGCCATTGGTGGTGGGATATCAACAAACACAGTTTTTCATATTCACCCAACCAGTATCGATTAATGGGTTGCACGCCGGGTGATTTCAAACCCACCCTGGAGCAGCTGGTTGATTATGTCCATCCCGACGATCGGACCCTTATCAGGGAAGTCAACAAAAGGGCCCTGGAGGAGATCGTTCCCTCTGTGGTCTTTTACCGGATCATCAAAAAGGACGGTGAACTGAGGCGATTTATATGCCATGGGAAAGTGATCAGCGATCACGAGGGGAAAACTTTTATCATTGGAGTCAATACGGATATCACCGAACAATACAACAAGGATAAGATGATTGCAGATCAGATTACAGCCCTCGAAAAGTCGAACTACGAATTGTCGGCCTTTAACCACATCGCCAGCCACGATTTACAGGAACCTTTGCGCAAGGTGCAAATCTTTATTTCCAGGATCAGGGATAAAATTGATGAATCGCTCCCCGAACAGGTGAAAGATTATTTCTTCGGAATTGAACGGGCTACCAACCGGATGCAACTATTAATCGAAGATTTGCTGCTCTATTCCCGGGTCAGCCATGTGGAGAAAATCGTTAAACTGACAGATTTAAATCAAATCCTGGAAAATGCAAAAGAGGAACTCTCCCAGCAGATTGAAGAAAAAAATGGGATGATCAGTGTAAGCTCTCCCTTGCCAACGCTCGATGTGATTCCCTTTCAGATACAACAACTATTCTATAACCTGCTTTCCAATGCAATCAAGTACAGCAAGCCTGGTGATATCCCCCATATCTCGATTCATACCCGGCTGGTTTCCTCTATCGATTTAGTGGCCCTCAAAGGAATCCCAAAGGGCAAGTATTACGAGATTTCAATTTCTGATAACGGAATTGGATTTGAACCCCTGTATGCAGATGACATCTTTAAGCTCTTCTACCGTCTGCACAATAAATCAGAATACACGGGCACGGGCGTTGGCCTTGCCATCTGCAAATTAATTGTCGAAAACCACAACGGTATGATCCGGGCAGAAAGTACTCCAAACCTGGGTTCAACCTTTACGTTCTACCTTCCCGCACATTTATAATCCTGAATCTGATCCAGGGGTTTATCCACCAGGCTCTTCCAGTGGGAGGATGACAATCAGTCAGGATCATTGATTTGATTACAAGCCTTGAAGCGCTATGGCCACAAATTCCCAGTAGGCGGATCAACCATTCTATGCTGACTGTCACCATGGGCAAGGTCCTGTCCACCCTTTGGGTGATGGGAATGAATTCCTTTTTCTGGTCCACTTCAAATGCCTGTTGGACGATTTTTCCATCACCTGCAACCCATTGACCCCTGCCGGAGCATTGGTATCTGTAATGTATCTGTAATCTAACTGTAATGTATCTGTATCATGGATTACAGATACATTACAGTTAGATTACAGATACATTACA
>DASXUZ010000319.1:0-9682 GCA_036504555.1 Prolixibacteraceae bacterium
ATGTTTAATAATTAATAAATATAAGAATAAACATCCAAATGTGTTGATTTATTCATCACTAAAACGTCTATTTTATCCTATCTTACTGTTTGTCTGCTGATTAACTGTTTTGTATATTTTCTCTACACTGGTGATTTATACAACACCCTGCTTTTCAGACAACTGATATTCTGATAGTTGCATTTGCTAATATTTCATCCTTCCTTATAACCAAAGGCAGATTCTACCCCTGATGTCTTCGTGAAGGAACAAAAGCAAAGGACTGTATCCGTACCTTTCCTTCTCCATTACCACGAGCTTGTTTTCATCGTGTTTAAATGGTGTTTTCGTTGTACAATAAGTACTGTTTAAGTACTGTATGAGTACTATTTTTTGTATATTTGTATAGAAACAGTACTCAAACAGTATTTACAGTACAAATGAAACACCTTTTAAATACAATAAGGATATGGCAAAAATGAAACGAAACATCGGTGAATTGGTCTCAGGCAAGATCGGGAACGTGGTATTTTTCCAGTTAAACGGCAAGGGCTATGTGAAGGCAGCCCCACAAAGGAAAAAGGACTCCTGGACCGAAGATCAGCAGCTCTACCGTAAAAGGATCAGTAAGGCCAGTGGACTTTGGAGAGCACTTCGATCGGAGCAAATCTCAAAGATCTGGAACACGGCTGCCGAGCAGATGAACGGCTATGCCTGGTTTATGAAACTGAACATGCCAGCTCTGGCAATGGACGGCACCCTCATTGATCCCAAACTGATAAAAGTCTCGGACGGCAGACTGCCCATCGCTCAACAACTTAAGGCTGAAAGACAGATTGACAATCCCTCCACCATTGTGGTCAATTGGCAAAATGATCCCCATTTAAAAGGAGAACGGTTACAGGATGAATTAATGGTGGTCAGCTATGCCGATGGTCAGTTCTCACATGTAACGGCTACAGGGCTAGTAAGAAGTGCCAAGGGTGGTTCTTTTAAAATGCCTGTTCAACCAGTCAATGCCAGCCATCTTTACCTGTTTATGGCCTCCGGTAATGGAGAAGAGTATTCCGGGAGCTGCGCTTTTTAAGCGCATTTTAAAATATTTATGGGGTAAGAAAAGGGAGCTTAAAATGACAAAAAGGGAAGTCAAAGACTTCGGCTCCCAATTGTTGTATTTGTAATTAATTATTGTGATATTCGCAAATGAGGTAGACAAGCGTAAGAGATTTGATAGAATTTTCAGTTGCAAGCAAATATTGTAATGATACATATATCAAAACCTATGAAAAAAGCCATTCTTTTGAAGCCTGAATTATTGGCTGAAAGCAAAATTATTTCCCCTGATCTTTATGAGTATTACTGTAATTCGCCCATATCAAGAATTGAGTTTGCCGATTATGGTACCCCGTACTTGCCAATGTTTATGCCTAAAAAGATGCTTGATTTTTTTAAATACCTTACTAAGCAAAGTAATGAACCATCACAAATGATGGAAAGTTTTCAATGTGGCTGGGCATTTGGCTATTCTGATTTGTTTTCAAGTGAGGAAGGGGAAATTACCGACACCAACAGGGAGAAGGTTAAGAAATTTTTTTTTGATTGTGCCATACACTATCCCCATTATGATTTTTATTCTTTGATTAATCGGGATAATTTCGTAATCAGAGACCGTTTTTTGTATAATAAATTAACTTACCAGGAATCTCAATGCCTGGAAGCCTGGAGGTTTATGTTGAAATGCCCTGAGGAATTTAATGATTTTTTCATTGAATTTAATTCCCAAAAAAGGAGAATGTTGGATTTAGGCCTATCCTTCAATTAAATCGGTTGAACCAGTAACTTGACTATGATCGTAAACTTGATATTGACTATCCCTTGGTTTTAAAGAAGAGCTAAGAAAGTAAATACAATTCGCTTGACCCCCTCGGGCAATTCATATCCGCATTTCCTCAATTTCCTCATTTCCTAATTAAAAAATCACGTATGTCATTTCATTATTTTTCTGATCGCATAATTCGGAAAATAAACCATCCTTGGCTTACTCTTTATACTATTTAAACTATGAACTTGGTGGTGTTAATAAATAAACACATAATCTACAATACATAAATTGAAATTATTCAATTACTTTTACAAGACATTCACTGTTAACAACATTACACACAACAAAAGATCATTGAAGTCTAATTTTAATTGGCTTAGATTAAAACTTGCAGAATTTACTCGGTATTCATTATCAAATATAAATTCACATGGAAGAAAAAGAACTGAGACTTAATGAACAATTTTGCGATGATATTGAGTCAGCTGCTCGAACAAGCTGTGTATTTATTCTTATGGAAATTCAAAATGTTTTAGAGCTCTATGATAATGACATTCAGAAATTGGAATTCTTAGAATCTCAAAGGATTAAAGTTAGGGAAAAGTTAAAAGGGAGTACTTATATTAAAATGTTTTCCAGCGATGCAATTATTGCGGACCTAACCATAGGATTACGATTTTATTTTAAGCTTGAAAATATGTCCGATGCCACGACAGTTGAATGTAGTGAAACTCTGCAATTAGGCCAGCATGAATATAATCCTGAAACTGGAAAATTAGTAGTGCCTTATGATCCATGGTATGCTGAGACAGAAACAGATTTTAATTTCGCTGAATTTCATCATTTTAAACCATTGAAAGAATACATCCAATTTAGTATGTTGTTTATAGAATTAAGAAAACTGGAGGTTGAATTTAAAAGGAAACAAATCGTTGATCCGAATATTGAGCTTCCTCAAATTGGCAATAAAGTTGATGTTGTTTTAATGACAGGTAATGATAAAAATGGTAAAGAAATATTGGGTCAACCTCGAACTACCATTGACCTTCTAAAAGGAAATGAAGCAGAGAAACGATATCTATTAGATTATTTAATAAAAAATTTTTCAAACAAAAGAGGTAAATCCATTGCAATTATGATACTTGCCTTAGATAAAGCAGAAAAGATTAAATATTTAAATCGTAAGGAACTTTATTTAGCACTTAGAAGTGATTTTGGGAATATTGGCACTGATTCTGGTATTAACAAGTATATAATGGTTGAGAAGTTAATGGATGAAGAATATAAAAAAACAATCTCCATATATGCAGAGGAAATAAAAAACCTTATAGACAAATAGCATTATCTCTGCTATTTTAGTTGTTTAAAGTTGTTTCGGTTGTTTAAAGTTGCGCACAACTAAAGACAACCAACACATTCATTATCAAGATATAATAGTACTTACATTTGTATCAGTTTATATTTTTAACCAATATTTCTGATATGAATAATGTACAACAATTACCATTTAGATTGCCTCTACAACATAATGGAGCAATCATTCTGGGAGTAGATTGTGAGATGATCCTTCCAGATTTAGAAATTCAACCCCGCCCTCTTAAAAGGTACTTCACTATCACCGAAGTGGCCAACATTTTGGATTTAAGCCTCCGGTCGGTTTACAACTTAACACGAAAAGGAAAGTTAAAGTCTTCAAAATTTGGTAGGCGAATTTTCTATGAGCGCTGTGCTTTGATCAAAAGTATCATCATTTTTAATCTGTAAGCCATGAGCGACCTACCCATCATCCTCTCAGGTATGAGGCGAGAACTGGAGTTATTATCCAAATCTGTGACCCTTATTGTCAAGACCCAAAGCCAACGATTGGCTGAAGAATGGAACCGAAAGCAACAGGCATCCAAGATCCTGGGCATTTCTCTCCGGACCCTAAACAAACTAACTTCCTCTGGGAAGCTTCCTGTCTCTAAAGTGAATGGTTTGATTTTTATAAAAACCTCCGATATAGAGCGGTTACTAAATGAAAATTACATCGATCATTTCTCAACGAACCCATCTTCCACCTCTAATTCTAAAAACAATGACTGAAACGAAAACCGCTCTTTGCCTTGGCCCCGGTACTCCGGGGTCAGGGTTTGCAACAAAGATTGCCCCTGTTGAATTTTCTTTCTTCTCAAGACCTGTCACCAATACTGTTCCTAATCGGGTGATGACCGTCTGGGAAGCTTACCTTGATATTAAAAGCCATCGCTACCAACCACAAACGGCCTTGCTAAGATCAATCACCGACAAAAACATCGCACGAAACTATAAGGCACGCAACTTCGACTACGTCTGTTTCGCTGGGGTTTTTTCGAAACGGTGTGATGCTGGCTTGATCATCCCCTCTGGTCTCATGACTCTTGATTTTGATCATGTACCCAATCTACAAGAGCTTAAAGCCACTTTGTTGGATGATGCCTTTTTGGAAACAGTTTTACTGTTCACTTCACCCTCGGGAGATGGTTTGAAAGCCATTGTATCCGTTAACCTCGAGAAAGGGTCGCATTTGCAGTGGTTTAATGCCATCTCCAGTTACATTAGCGAAACTTATCAACTCAAAGTAGATCCTACAGGGAAAGATACATCTCGCTGCTGTTTTATACCACATGATCCGCAGGTCTATATTCATCCAGATTTATTAACCTACTATTCATAACCCATTCAAACAATCATGAAATCAATTAACGTTGTTTTATCATTCTTTAAAAAGCTTGATCATCGGTTACGCTTCTATGGAGTCCCAAGGTGGTTTATATACTATTTATTCCCCGTTTATTTAATAGCCATGGTGTTCATGATGAGGATGTTCATCTTAATCTATTAACAATGAAAGAAAATTTTGATCTCCAGTATTGGTTGAACAGAAACGTACAAAGTGGCGTTGCTCAACCACCTATTTATAAGTCTACCAACCTGTCAGCGCCCAATGGGCCTGACAGCGTTTTACCCTTCTCCAACGACACGGAGACCATCCTTTCAAGAATTGAAGCAACGCATATCGACTTGACTACCAATTATCAGGATTGGATAAAAATCGGTTTTGCCTTTGTAAATGAACATGGAGAGGCAGGTCGGGCGTATTTCCATCGAGTGAGCCGATTCTATCCAAAGTATTCCTATACAGAGTGTGACAAACAATATGACGCTTGCCTCAGGGAAAAAAACCTTCGCACCACCATCAAATCGTTCTTTTACCTCGCCGAGCAAGCGGGAATTGACATTGTCTGCGAAGTTTCAACCCCTGCTGTTGTTTCCCTGGCAAACCCGATTGAAACTACCATTGTGGATGAACCAATATTAACACCCATAGTTGAGGATTCCGAAAGCATCCCTCTTATTTTCAACACCCCCAAGCTACCCACTGAAATCTATCAACAATTACCGAAGATACTTTGTGAAAGCAGTGATCTCTTTCTGGATGGAACCGAAAAGGATGTATTCCTTGTCGCTGCCATAACCGTTCTAAGTGGTTGTTTGCCGAATATTGAAGGTATTTATTTTGAAGAAAGATATTCTGCTCATCTTTATTTGTTTATTACTGCGCCGGCTGGATCAGGAAAAGGTAAAATGAAGTGGGCAAAGTACTTAGGCCAAACTATCCATGATCAAATGTTGGAGCAATCACGCAAGGAACGCACAGCTTATGAATCGGAATTACAACAGTGGGACAACTTAACCAGACCTCAAAAGCAAAGTTCAGAAAGGCCGATAGAACCAAAGAGGAAGATGTTTTATATTCCTGCAAATTCAAGTTCTTCAGCATTTACACAAGCCTTGGCGGATAACAACTATAGAGGTGTTCTCTTTGAAACTGAAGCAGATACATTGGCGGTCACCTTTAAGCAAGACTGGGGCAATTTCAGCGACGTCCTGAGGAAAGCGTTCCACCATGAAAGTACAAGTATGTTTCGACGTAAGGACAATGAATACATCGACATTAAGGATCCGCATCTTGCAATCGTCCTATCTGGAACACCAAAACAGGTTGAAAATATGATACCAGATCCTGAGAACGGATTGTTCAGCCGTAATATGTATTATGGGTTCGAAGATCAAAGCGAGTTTAAAAATCCTTTTGTTTCCCATTCACGGGAAAACTACCCTGAGTTTTTCAAGCGTCAAGGATCAATTATTCTTGATTTGTATGAGCACTTACAAAATCGGAATAATCCGATCACTTTTAAAATGACCGACGATCAGGGTATCAGGTTTACGTCCATTTTCGACACCATGCTTTCAAAAGACAACCTACTGGTGGGGAGAGAATTTAATGCTACCGTCAAGAGGCTCGGTTTAATTACTTTCCGTATCGCTATGGTCATTACTGCCCTTCGGCTTTTGGAAGATGGTGAATTCCCAGATACATTGATATGCAGTGATCTTGATTTTCAGACCGCCATTACCATTGCTATCACTCTTGAGAAACACGCAGTTGCAATCTTTCAACGAATGGGAAATAACGAACTGAAAGGAAAAAGCCTTGCCTTCTATGAAAAGCTTCCTGAGCAATTTGACCGTCAGAGTTATTTGAAAGTAGCGGAAGAATTGGGTATCAATCCAAAGACAGCCGAGCGGTACATCAAATTATTTCAACCCAAACTGCTCAACCATGCCCATAACGCTTATACGAAAATCACGAAATAGGAAATGAGGAATTTAAGGAAATGAGGATGAAAGAGAAAGAATACGGTTAGGACGGGGAAGATGGAATAGATTCCACGGCCTATGAATTTTAACAAGATATTATTTTATACAAAAGTTAATCAATAATCAATTTAATTTAAAATTATTCAATATGAAAAAAGTACTTACTATTGCCGAATGGACTGAAATTGGAAACAAAGCTAAAGATATCAACAGAAACCTCAATGAACTCTGTACGTTATTAAGTGAGCGATTAAATTTGCAGGACTATTATAATAAATGGAAGTCTGCAGACAAGGCATTTGATAATCTGAGAAGTCAACTTGATGATATTGTGTGTGATAGATTCCCCAACTTACCTGATAGAGAAATTACACATATTTTCTATGGGACAGATGAAAAAGTGAAGTCTTAGGCAGAACAATGCCTACTACATAATTTACTTGATCTAACCATGTCAATATGTCATTATACTGGTTCGCATTTTTTGATCATGCGAACCGGTTTTTTATATAACCATGGTACATATAAATGTCATCTCATATTTATATAATATATTATAAAAAATTATTATATAGTAAAAAATAATGCCTATATTTACTACAATTATATTTAACAAAGTAATTTCACCATTGCATTTTAATTTAAAACCTTTTACTTATGAAAAAAATTTTACTTATTGCTATTATGAGTATACTTTTCTTTGGTTGCAAAAAAGATGAAGATTCTGCAAAAACAACCTATCAGATTTCTAACAATACAACTCGTATTAACACATCAAGTGATCCATATCTGAACGGAACGATGTGGGAAATTGTTGTATATTGCTACATTGGTTCTGATATTGTAAGACAGGATAACATTGTTTCAGTATCACCGGGTGGTGGAAAATCAGATATGATCGAAGTTCCATCAAATTATGAAAAAATTAAAGTGTCTTTTAAATTTTTACCTCCACAATCAGCGTATTATGATTTGTCGTTAAATAATCGAAAATATGTAGTTGCCTACACTCTTTTGGGAAAAGGTAAAAACAGTATTGTATCAATTTCAGATGATACTATGTCTGGCCCAACATTGAATAGTTCAATAAAAGATACTAAGAAAGTAATTAATAAAGCGATTAAAGAGCAATTAGATATTCTAAAAATTGCATTTTAAGAAGGTTACATTCCTAAAAAAAGATAATGATAAGGAAAAATAGATCATTTATGTAAGCTATTAATCTCAAAGACCAGCCCAAAATGAAAAGACTTTTACTATATATTCTAATTTTTACTTTCGTTATATCTTGCACAAAAAAAGATACTTCTGGCAACATGCCTGATGAAGGTGAGAATATGGTCTTCAATTCATATTACTTCTATCCTGCTAGCTTACCCTATCCAACAAGTTATAAACTTGGTTCCTTGAATACATTAGTTTCAGCAAAATGCTATTTTTTTAATGCTGCAGATATTAAGACATCTATTTTAAAGGAAAGTATTGTCGTTGAGAATATCTTTGAATGGCCGCCAAAGAAATCCGAAGTTATAGCCACGTTGGTAAATGAAGGTAAGCTGAAGATATCTGATGGAACACTTGTTAATCCAATCAACATTGAAATAAGAATATATGATAAAACCCAACCTTATGGGTTTAAGTTTTCTCCAGGTACTTATGCACAGACAGATAAAGAAGAAGGCCAAATTGACTATAACATATCACTTAGCAGGGATGAATTTGCACTAATCCCTGGTAAATATTTCGTTGTAGCAGTTTGTGAAAGTTCTGATGGTATGCGTTTCGGTGATATGAATCTATCGCCTGATGGATGGGAAAAATATTCGGGGAAATTTATCACAATTACTTCAGAAATGGCATGGGAAAATAGGTTTATATCAATTATATTTCCAAATGATCAGGAATACAAAGGATATTTTGAATGGATTGAACCTATTTAGGATTTATTAGGACCTTGCAACTCTGGATTTACCAAAAAGCATACATTTCTGATGCAGAATATGAGTGTAGGATTAAAGAGTTGCTGGACTTTTTGAATAATCCTGAGTGGGTGATTAAATGAGCTGGTGACTTGGAGTCACCAGCTCATCTACTAAATTAGCCTATGCAAAACACTGCAAATTAGCGCATAGTACACTGTATGTCAATTACATAGCTATATAATGATTAAATTTGTATAAGCGATCATCCAAGAAGGACTCCCGGGTAAAAAGTCCATCAAGGTGAATGCATAACCAAATTTAATTCACATTATTATGGCAAAGTTTAATCAAGGTATTTTGGGCGGATTCTCGGGCAAAGTCGGGACCGTCGTAGGTAGTGTTTGGAAAGGCATCTGTACGATGCGTGCCCTGGCTACCAGTGTTTCACAACCAAACTCTCCAGCTCAGCTGGAGCAAAGGGCACGGTTCAAGGCAGTGGTTGACTTTTTGAAACCACTCACCGCTTTCTTACGCCTTGGCTTCAAGAGCCAGGCGATCAAAATGACGGAGTTCAATGCCGCCATGCGTTACAACTTGGAAAATGCCCTCACGGGTGCTTATCCAGCGTTTGACATCGACTATTCCAAGGCATTGGTCAGCTGTGGCAACCTTACGGGAGCACTGAACCCTGTAGCTGCTGCAGTAGCAGGCGTGGGGATTGACTTTACCTGGGATGACAATTCCATGAGCGCTGGTGCGCTGCCGAATGACAAGGTGCTTTTGGTGGTGTATAATCCTATCAAGAAACTGGCTATCTCTGTAGAGGCTGGCAACACCCGCGTGAGCGGAACCCAGACCATCAACCTTCCTTCCTTTTTCGAAGGGGACGAGGTGCAGTGCTACATCGGCTTTCAGAACGCCAACCAATCGGTTGTATCGAACAGCCAGTATGTCAGCAGCCTGATCGTACTGTAGGAGTAAAGAGCGAAGGTGGGAAAATGAGAAGGTGGGAAAATGAGAGAATGAGAAGGTGAGAATGCTCACGTTCCAGGTTTCAGGTTCCAGGTTCCAAAAGCCAAACCCCAGCCCTCATAAAAGGACCGCTCTTTTTCGAAAGGGCGGTCCTCTTTCAACAGTCCATTTATTAACACACAAAAAAAAAAACAAACATCATGAGAAATTATATTTCAATTTTGATTTTAATGATCGGGTTGCTTGTCTGTATGGCAAGCGCAGATAAGGTGATGGCTGGACATCCCAAAGAGGTTTCGGG
>DASXUZ010000320.1:0-45641 GCA_036504555.1 Prolixibacteraceae bacterium
ATCGACCTTCAGGAGTTTTACACCCAAAGTCTTCCATATCACTTTGTGACCTATTCGCTTTGACACGAAAAAAGATACCTCCAATGGTGATTGCACCCGACGGAAGAGGGTATTGAAGCCGCCTTTCTGAAACCTTTCTGATACTTTTCTGATACCTTTCTGTAACCTAAGATTACAGAAAGGTATCAGAAAAGTATCAGAAAGGTATCAGAAAAGGTAGGGATGACAGGAAGCGGAGGAGAAGATCAAGGCAGGATGAATGACAGTCAGCCGGCCCCATGCCCCATGCCCGATGCTTTTATTTCTTGAGCTAACTTATTTATTGTAACACGACACTGAATTTTACAAGTAGACCTTATTTCATGCCAATTTTTCTTAATTTTGATTTGATGGGGAACAATAAAAAAATAAACGAATTAGTAATGGACGTTAAAATAGAAGAGAGTTGGAAAAAACAGCTTCAGGAGGAATTTGATCAACCGTATTTCAAGCAACTGACCGAGTTTGTGAAGTCGGAATATGCTAGTCACACCATTTATCCGCCTGCTAAACTGATATTCAATGCTTTTGAGCAGTGTCCGTTTGAAAAGGTAAAAGTGGTTATCCTTGGGCAAGATCCTTACCACGGTCCCGGGCAGGCCCATGGATTGTGCTTCTCGGTGAATGATGGAGTGGATTTTCCACCCAGCCTTCGAAACATCTTTAAGGAGGTGCACAACGACACAGGAGCACCTATCCCAACTTCAGGGAATCTGGAAAGATGGGCCAGGCAGGGAGTTTTGTTGCTCAATGCTACCCTGACGGTTCGGGCCCATGAAGCGGGTTCTCACCAGAAAAAAGGGTGGGAGAAATTCACCGACAAGGCCATTCATGTAGTGGCTGACCGGCTTGAAAATGTGGTTTTCATTCTCTGGGGCAACTATGCCATCAGCAAGAGTGAATTCATTGATCCGCAAAAGCATTTGATACTGAAGTCGGTCCATCCATCTCCCTTATCGGCCAGCCGTGGGTTCTTTGGGAACAGGCAATTTTCAACGGCTAATCAGTACTTAATTGAACATGGGAAAGAACCCATCAAGTGGTAATTCATGTATGGCGATTCAAATTAATGAATCTTGATAGAATCAGGAATAATGCGGTTGTTATGGGTCACATACAGATTAATTCTTCTGAAAAGATCGAATTTATTCTGAAGATCATCGTTTAATATATTGTTGTCTGTAATGGGCTCAATGTCCAAAGTTTCAGACACCCTGTAAATGGTTTCACCGCCCAGGAAGTTTTCACCATCGATAAAATCCATGAATTCATTTTTGTTTCGCATCATGGGGTAAGAATGGATGTTCCTGAACGAGGTTTCAGTATCCAGCCCATGTCCAATCCAGGCTGAAACCGATGGTTGTTTGATGCCGTAATTGTGCTGCAGAAAAGAGAGCAGCGAAGGGGTAATATCAAAATGAGAAACTACAGATGAGAATTTCTTTCCTTGTTTCAAAAGGGGTGAATAGATGACAAGTGGAACATGAAAGCGGTCGATCTGGGTGCTAAGGGGTATTTCAGGCATGCGGTGATCACCGGTGATCACAAAAATGGTATTTTGAAATCGCTCTCTTTTGCTGAAATCATTGATAAAATTACGCAAGGCATCATCAAAAAACAACATAGTAGCAAATTGGGCAAGGTATGTTTTAGTAAACTTTTTTTGTTGATCGTTCAATCCAATTTGTTCCATCCGCTCCAGTACTCTTTGGTTATATTGTTCCTGGTGAGGCAGCAGAAAGGGATCATGCATCGCCAGGGTAAGCATGACATCAATCCGGGGTGCTGAATCAGCTTGCTGCAAATCATCCAGGTATTTTCTGAAAATTTCCTGATCGCCATATCCCCATGAGAATCCATTGCCCTTTGCCGGCAAGCGGTTGTACTTTGGTCCAAAATCTTTTTGATCAACCACCTGGTCGATTCCCTGTCGGTTCATAAACAGGTCCATATTATCGAAAGTAGCTTCTCCACCATACAAAAAAGAGGAACGATACCCGGCTTGTTTTTTCAATAAACTGATCATTGTCAGATGGTCGGGCATTTGTTCCCCCATTTCAGCAAAACCTTTTTCGCCAAAGGGCAATGAACCCAATACCGATGGTAAAACTTCAAAAGTGCGCCCCGAGGTACTGAGATTATTCTCCCAGTACAAGCTCTTTTGCATCAGTGAATCCAGGAAGGGGGTGAAACTTCCCAGGTAGGCGTCGGGCCCACTGTAAGCACGGCCTAAACTTTCGACCAAAATAAACACCAACGATGGCCGACTGGTGCCGATATTGAAATACGGGCCCAATGCGTCGGGCGTATTTTCGGCATGTAGCAAGGGATAATCGGCATTCACATACTTGAATGGATTTTCGCCTTGGTCCTCACTGAGGGCCAGAGGATCGTTCATATTAGCTTCCAAACTAGATTTACTGGCCAGGTATTTTTTTACACTGTTAGTCAGGAAGCTAACCTTATTGCTGGCCACAAACATTTGAAATTCGTTGTTGTAATCTTCTGGAAAAGGGTTGACATAAGCTCCAAGGAATAAGGAAATCAGGATCAGTGAGGTCAGTATTTTTCTTTTGGCATGATTCAAAGTGATGGTGCGAATCAGGGTATAGGCCAGTATGAGGGCCAGTAAAAATACGGCGAAGGGCAGAATATTGGCAAGCTGCATCTGTCCCGAGGCATTGACAGTGTGCATCATTTCGCTTTTTGAATAGCCAAAGATATCAGCTCCGAGGGGTACCCTGGCTACACTAAAATATTGAATCAGCGCTAGTTCAGATAGGATGACAAGGATGGCAATCAAGGTATAGACTAATTTTTGAAACACCCGGCTATAATAACCGATGGCAATCAAGGGGATGATCATCCAGAGTGAGATGCGAAGAAATAACAGCAAGTCGTAGCCCAAACCATACAAATGATTGATCCAGCTGCCGGAAGGATATCCCGATAAATTGGAAACCACTGCCATATCGTAGATGCGTAACAAAAGAAGGAACGCTCCCAATATCACACTCATTGACAGAAACCGACGATAAGAAACTCTGAGTTTTCGGGCAGAAAGGCTTGGTGCCATATATAATTATTTAAATCTATATAATCAGGTTAACAAAACAGCTGGTATTCTCAGAACAAATAGGCAAACCCCAATTCAAAACTGTAAATACTACCAGATTTGATTTTTGACTCAACCGGTGACCAGTATTCTTCGTTGGCAAAAGCGACTCCAGTGCTGAAAATCCACCGGTTACCGAAAATATGATTGTAATCCAATTTGACGGATTGAGACTTCAGGTGAGCCGCTTGATTGGGATCATTTAATAGCAGACGGCGCTCATCAGGAGAACTCCCAACTCCCAACCTGATTCCTATATAATTTTCAGGATCGGAAAAATAACGTCGAACCAACAAGTAGGTAGAAACGGAAGTTCCATCGCTCCCTGGTGTTATAAAGGGACGCAATGAAAACCAGTAATTGCCGAAGTACTTGCCAAATGACCCGGTGTAAATAATGACCCGTTTTGATCCCTGAAAATATAAGAGCCGACTCCCTAAAGAACCTTCGAATGATTTTGGGAAACTATGATACCATTCAAATCCTCCACGCTGATTTGGAAATCCTGACATGTCAGAGAATCCGTAGTTGAAATATAAATAATCATTTTCTCCAATCCTGGGATAGGCATCGGCTTCGAATTGAAGGGCATCGGAACCAAACCGGTTGGCATAGTTGACCCGTCCAATCACCGTGCCAAGTGCTGTTTTTCGTGCATACTGAAGGTAGACCAACTGCCATGGTTCCTTTTTATAGGCTGAGTTGTTAAAATAATCATAGGAGTAATTGATGGTTATTTTATTTTTTATCAATTCCAGTCTAACTTTTTCAAGTAATCGAAGCGCATCACTGTTGGCTGAATTCTTCTTAAGCAGATTTTCGAGTACCGCAACTGACTCGTCGTATTGATCTGCTGAGTTCAGTATTCTGGCTTTTTGAAATTGAACTGTTTCATTTTCAGGATTTTTCACCAGGATGCGGTTGCAGTATTCCAGGGCCTGGGGGTATCGGTCATTCCAATATTCCACATCAGCAAGGGCTGAAAGAACATCAGAATTTTCAGGACTCTGAACCAATACCTCTTGGAGAACAACCCTGGCCGAATCATATTGTTTATCCCAGGCATAGGTGCGTCCCATCAGTGTTGCTACATCCGAATCGAAACCCTTCATCAGAATGACCCTACAGATTGCCCTGGCCTTGGATCTTTGCCCATTAAAGGCGAATTGTTTTGCCTCTTCAAATGTTTGTGCCGATAGCAAAGTAAAAAATCCGGCTGCTGCCAATAGCAACAATGTCAGACTGAACCTTTTCCCTTTGATTGTTTCCAAGATTTTATTCAATTTTTAATTAGAATGACCAGAGCTCCACTCTTTCAAACCCGCAGTATCTTCCTGGCAGTTCAATAACAAACAGATTGATAAATTTCTTTTAAATAATCTTTATTATTCGATATTCACTGATCTGATTATTAGTTTAAAAGTACAATGAAAAAGAGTAACTGATACTTTCCAGTCGATATTAGTTTTATTCTGCTGACATAATTCTTCCGAATGCTGCTTATTCTGCTAAATCACCCGATGTTGCTCCTGTTATTGCGATCAAGTCCTGAGGGTTTAATCTAAGTTGCAGTCCGCGCTGGCCGGCACTTATATAAATATAACCAAACAAACTGCAGCTTTCATGAATATAAACCGGGTAGGGTTTTTTCATGCCCAATGGTGAACATCCACCTCGAATGTAGCCAGTCAAAGGGAGCAATTCTTTCTGGTGAACCATGGCTGCATTCTTATTTCCAGATATTTTGGCTGCTTTTTTAAGATCTACTTCAGCATTTCCAGGAACAACCACCACGAAAATACCTGTTTTATCGCCCCGCAATACGAGGGTCTTGAAAACCTGTTCAATATTCTGACCAATTTTTCTGGCCAAGCTTACAGCACTCAAGTCGGATTCATCGACTTCGTAGGCTACCAGTTCATAATGAATTCCCCTGGCATCCAGCAATCTTGCAGCATTGGTCTTTTTCATTGCACTTCTTTTGCAGGGATAAGATCTATTCTTCCAGGCTAATCATAGCCGATGTTTCGTGCGACCCTTTTGGTGAAAGTCCAATCACATCATTAAAAGCATTGACAGCCTCGACACATACAAAGGTTTCGTAGGCATCATCGGGTAAATCTGCAACGCTGGCGCAGGTTTCTTCCCAGGGGTTCCAAACCGTGGTTACTTTGCTTCCAGCCTTGGCAACCCGTACCTTCCTTCTGTAAATACTGTCTTCAACGATAACAGGGGATTCAGTATCCAAGTAATGACGGGTTATTGGCTCCTGGATTTGCAGTATTTCCTCTTCCTGCACCCCATTTTCTCCAGAAAGCTGATTGTAATAGGTAGTTGACTGAAGACCTTGAATAAGAAGATTTTCGATTGATGATAATCCGAAATACGAATGCAAGGCGCAGGTATATTCGAAGGGAACAGCAGAAGTATTGGTTACCTTTAATGTAACAGCCAATGTCATTCCTACTTTTACAGTCAGATGGGCACAAAAGTCATGGGGCCAATAAGCTTTTGTTTCTTCCGATGAACACAATTGTAGCGTGATCATGGTCTCTCCTGAAAGAAGGGTGGCTGTTTCGAACACCTCCCAATACATGAGCCGGGCAAATCCGTGCTGGGGCATCTGAGGATCAGTTTTATGGGGTCCAAACCATGGAAAGCACACCGGAATACCGCCACGAATGGCTTTTCCTACTTCAAAATTACTGTCAGGACTCATCCATAAGACTTCCATGGAGTCGTGTGGCCTGAAACTTGTAATATGGGCACCATAGAGGCAAATATCGACATCTGCATACTTGTTTGAAACAGTCACAAAAACCAAATCATTTTCCAATTCGGCAAATCCTACTTCACCTTCAATGCTGAACTTGTCTTCCAATTCGTCAATATCGATCATAGTTGGGATAGTTATGAGGTCATACTTTTGTTTATTCTGTTCTTTGTAAAAATTCACCGCAAGGTATAAATCATTTTCTTCTTTTTTGTAGATTTATATCCTGATATTGTAGAAAAATAGGCAATAATTGTCTTTCGAGCCAGGCTCTAATCACACATGACACAAATTTCTTTTCGTGGATTAATAATCAATATGGGCAACTCTCCGGCTTTTTGGATAATTCTTTTCTCCGGAAGCCCAATTAGCAAATCAACCATCGAAACATAGGCGCTTCCTGCAAAAACCATCACATCCCCTTTCAACAGCTGGGACTTGTTCATCGCTTCACTGCAAATTCCCCAGCTTGATGATTTCCCGGCAATCTCCTGGTGGACTATATTCAGGTTGGAAAGAAATTTCTGAATGAAATTCAGGTTTTTCAACAAGTTGCCTGCCTGCTCTTTATCTGTTTCACAGGCATAGATCACATGGACTTTCGAATGGTTATGGCGACCAAGGAAAGAAGCCCAAAGGGCTGTTTCCTTCGATGCTTTGCGGCAGTCAAGGGGCACCAGTACATTTTTGTAATTTAGGAATTCGGGGGAATCACCCTTTACAAAAAGAAAAGCGATGCTACTCTCACGGAAAGCTTTCAATCCAGATTTCAGGTCACTCTGATGCAATACCACCAAAACTGCATCATAGTCCCAGGTCAGCTTCTCCATGTTGTCGCGCAAGGAATTCTTAATGAGCAAACTTGAAACCCTCATTTCAGGAACATTTTCCTTGATGGCTTCAGTCGCTTTGATCAATTTAGCTTGAATATTGGTTTTCTGTTCCTTGGTTTTCCAAATGCCAGTCAGGCAAAGTTCTTTATTCAAAATACCAGCCATCCGCACCCCATGGACAATGACCTCCTTCATCCGTGGTGAAAAATCACAGACAACCACTATCTTCTGTTCTAAAATGTTTGACATTGATATGGAAAATAAAGAGTACAGTAAATGAGAAACCTTGGCTACACCGAAATAGGTCAAGATACCTCTTTCGGATTCCCAAAGTTATCAAAGTTTTTGAGTCCAGCGTTTCTCTACTCAGACCCCAGAATCGTTCCCTTGGAATCTGATTTTTCAAATGAACAATGTCTTTGAAATGCCATCAAAAATCAGGTCTGCCTGAAAATGCTTTTAGTAAATTTGTTCGCAAATTAAAACCTTGATGATGATTACAAAAGAATTGATTGCTCCCCGGAGTATTGTTGTGATAGGTGCTTCAAATAATACCTCAAAACCTGGAGGGAAACTCCTTAAAAATCTTATCGACAATAACTTCAATGGTAAGTTGTGGGTAGTCAATCAAAAGGAATCAGAAGTTCAAGGGATTCATTCTTTTTCCACTCCCGAAGAATTGCCCCAGGTTGACCTGGCAGTATTGGCGATTCCCGCTTCAGCCTGTTTGGCAATGATGGAAGTGTTGTGCAATCAGAAAGGTACCAAAGCATTCATTATTATCTCAGCTGGGTTTAGTGAAGAAAGTCAAGCTGGGCGGGACTTAGAAGAAAAAATAACTGATGTGGCCAACCGTGCAGGGGCCAGTCTGATCGGACCCAACTGCATCGGAATCTTAACGCCCTGGCATGCCAGCGTTTTCACCACGCCAATTCCTCATCTCGACCCCATGGGATGCGATTTTATATCCGGTTCAGGAGCTACAGCCGTATTTATAATGGAATCGGGCATCCCCAAAGGCTTGCATTTTGCCAGCGTGTTCTCGGTGGGTAATTCAGCTCAGATCGGTGTAGAAGATATCCTTGAATACATGGATGAAACTTTCGATCCCAAACACAGTTCTCGTGTTAAATTATTATACTTGGAAAGTATCCAGAATCCGGACAAATTATTAAAACATGCCTCTTCCCTGATTCGCAAGGGATGCAAGATAGCTGCTATCAAAGCAGGAAGCAGCCAGGCAGGAAGCCGCGCCGCTGCCTCACATACGGGCGCAATGGCCAACTCCGATCTGGCCGTTGAAGCATTGTTCCGCAAAGCTGGTATTGTGCGTTGCTTCGGCCGCGAAGAACTGACCACCGTTGCCAGCGTTTTCATGTGCAAGGAAATGAAAGGAAGCCGGATGGCTATCATTACCCATGCCGGAGGACCTGCCGTTATGCTCACCGATGCGCTCGAAAGCGGTGGATTGCATATTCAGTCGATCAAAGATTCAAAAGCAAAAACGGATTTGAAGAACAAATTATACCCCGGATCATCGGTCGAAAACCCCATCGACTTTCTCGCCACTGGAAATGCCGAACAACTGGCAGCCATTATCGATGCCTGTGAGAATGACTTTAAGGATGTGGACGGAATGGCCGTAATATATGGAAGTCCAGGGCTATTTCAGGTGCGCGATGTCTACCAGATACTGAATGATAAAATGCGTACCTGCAAGAAACCGATCTATCCCATATTGCCCTCAGTCATCAATGTAAAAGACGATCTGGCCTATTTTCTTTCCGAAGGAAATGTCAACTTCCCCGATGAAGTACTTTTGGGTATAGCACTTGCCAAGGTGGAAAAAACGCCAAAGCCTTCCCCTGAACGAATATTTCTCGACAATATTGATGTTCCTGAAATCCGAAGAATCATTGATCATTCAGACGATGGATTTCAATCGCCTGAAACCATTCACCGTTTATTTGCCGCCGCCGGAATTCCAATGGTCAAAGAGATAGCAGTGAATTCAGAGCTTGATGCTTTGGAAACAGCCCGTCAGATTGGATTTCCCCTGGTCATGAAAGTCATTGGCCCAATCCACAAAACAGAGGTGGATGGGGTGGTGTTGAATGTAAAAGACATGGATACGGTGCAGCGAGAATTTCATCGCCTGATTAAAATTAAAGATACAACCGCTGTTCTGATGGCCGAGATGGCTTCAGGGATTGAATTATTCCTGGGTGCCAAATACGAAGACCGGTTTGGACATGTCATCCTTTGCGGAATGGGCGGTATTTTCGTAGAAGTATTGAAAGATGTCACCTCTGGACTTGCTCCACTTTCCATGACAGAGGCTTCCTCGATGATTAAAAATCTGCGCTCTTATCAGATTATAAAAGGTTACCGTGGAAAAAATGGAGTGAGTGAAGATAAGTTTGCCGAAATAATGGTACGCCTGTCTACCCTTTTGCGTTTTGCAGTCGAAATCAAGGAAATGGATATCAATCCTTTACTGGGAAATGGCGAAAAGCTGGTAGCCGTGGATGTTCGCATTCGGATAGAAAAAACCAAGGCTAATAAATCGAAGTAGAAATAAACTTCTTTTTATTAGCCTTTATGTAGTTGTAAGGATTAACTAATTAATTAATCTTTACTTTTAAATAGCGTTTCAAAAACGGTAAGAATCCTAGTATTCTGATCTTCTGTTTCCGCCTGTGCTGCCACCTCTGTTGAAGCCACCGCCACCGCCAGTGCTGCCACCACGATCGCCGCCGCCACGGTATCCACCGCTGCCGCCACCTGCGTTGCCGCCACGGAAACCACCGCCGCCGCCACCTGCGTTGCCGCCACGGAAACCACCGCCGCCACCAGAATTACCACCACGGAAACCGCCACCTGCTGGACGACTACCTTCTTTTTTTTCTTCAGCTTTATTTACAACAATTGTCCGGCCTTCGATCTCTGCGTTATTCAGTTCTTCAATTGCTTTTTTAGCTTCTTCTTCATTCGTCATTTCTACAAAACCAAAGCCCTTAGATCTTCCAGTAGCTCTGTCTGTAATGATTTTTACGGATGTTACTTCTCCGTATTCTTCAAAAATTTCCTGTAATTCGCTTTCCTCAATTTTAAAGGGAAGGCTGCCAACAAAAATGTTCATAAATAACTGTTTAAAAAATGAATAATTAATTGTTCAAAAGTAGTTATATTTTAAATACAAATACATTTATTTCAATAAAATATTTATTGAAATAACTTTTATAGAGATTTTTAGTAGCCTAATGCAGAAATATTTACGTAGGAATTGTTTCCATATAAATTTACCAGGGTGGAACAACCATTAAACCCATCGCAGTGAAACCGCAGCAGTACTGACCAGATTACTTTATTCTATAACAAATTTACAGGTAGGAAAGTTCCGATAGGTTCAGTAAATGACCTGTTTTTGAATCTTTGCTGATGCAAAATATCCTCTCAGATTCTGAGAAGGCCCGCAGCACATTGAGGAACTTACAATCGCGTAACAGCCAATAGGTCAATTCATTGTTTAGGAATATTGAAAGAATGATCCCTGCGATTGCGAGTTTTCTGGAGGAGTAATCCCCTGTATATAAACCATGTATATTGCTTTACTTTTCTATCAATGCCGTTCCGGAGTTTTATACCCAAAATCTTCCATGGCTCTTTGTGACCTATTTGCTTTGCAACGAAAATAGATACCTCCCATGGTGATTGTCCCTGATGCAAGATAGTATTGAAGGCGTCTATCTGATACTTTTCTGATACCCATCTGTAACCTTTCTGTATAGTGAGGTTACAGAAAGGTTACAGATGAGTTACACATGGGTTACAGATGACAATGACAGAGGGATAGGAACAAGCAAGGAGAATGACTGCCAGCCGACCCTAGGCCCGATGCCCGAAGCCTTTATTCATCCAGCCAACTTATTGGCTCTTACACGAGCTTACTATTCAAACTGAATCTAAATTACCTTCATTTAATCATTTCAGAAAATGACCACGCTTGCTTATAATTGCTTTATTTTTATGCATTTCAGCTTCTATTTTGAAAGCACTAGCTAGTAATTGCTTACAGTTGTCAATTCTCTTCATTGGTGGTATGCGATAAATCTTCTACTTTTGATCCCTTATTCTGAAAAATAAGAACTTAGATTACTGAATTCTACTTGTTTCAGAAATAAAATAAATCGAATTAATAACCCAGGATTGGCACATTAAATGGGAAGCGTATTTGAAGTTTATCCATTTTTCGCGAGTTGAATAAATTTCACCGCTAATCTTTAGAGCACATTTTTAAATGAGAAGACTATTTTTTTTATTTCTGATCCTGGGCAACTTGGTTGCAATTGGCCAGGATGTTAAACCAAAACCAACCTCCATCGAGTTTTATGGTTTTGTTCGTTTCGAATCTTATATGGATTCCTACAAAGGCTTAAATGCCGCAAACGAACAGTTCTTTATTGTTCCACTGTATGCAGGAGTGGATGCCAATGGGCAACACATCAATCAGACCACCACTTACAATTTTTCAGCGATGGCCACCCGCCTGGGGGTCCGTGTCAGTGGACCAGAAATCTTAAAAGCCAAGACAACGGCCAATATCGAAACCGATTTTGCCGGTGATTTACTCAATAACCCCGCCATGTTGAGGGTTCGGCAAGCTAACGCAGTATTTAGTTGGGCAAAATCATCCCTTTTAGTGGGTCAGACATGGCATCCATTCTGGAGCGGAAAGGTTTTCCCCACTGTGGGAGGTCTGAATACCGGAGCCCCTTTTCAGCCATTCAACCGCAGCCCTCAAATCAGGTTTGATTATAAGCCAAGTGCGAAATTGATTCTGTCAGCTGCAATGGTTTCAGAATTTCAATACAAGTCATATGGATTCACAAAAATAGAAGCAATGGATCCAAAATTGATGTCCTATGCAGACAAAAGTGAATGTTTTAACCGAAATGCAGGTATTCCTGAATTGACTGCAAACCTTGAACTCAATCAAAATGGTTTTACATTGGGTGCTGGATCAAGCCTGAAATATATCAAGCCAACACTTTATACCATCGGGTTGGATACCAAGAAATATGTTTCCGACCAACTGCTCCAATCGCTTTCGTTTGTTGGATATGGTCAATATGTAAAAAACAAATTCACCATCAGGGCAAAAACTGTTTTGGGGCAAAACATGACCCATTTGAATATCCCTGGAGGCTATGGGGTAAAATCAGTCGATCCTACAACGGGTGAAATGACTTACACGCCCTACAACTCGTTTACCAGTTTCATCAATGCAGTATATGGTGCGAAATACCAAGTGGGTATTTTTGCAGGATATATGGAAAACCTGGGAACTAAAGATGCCTTGTATAATTTTGGTACAGAAGCTACCCCTTCAACAGTTACTCCTGGTCTACTTCCAAATATTGCTTCTATTTACCGCCTTGCCCCCAGTTTTGCAATAAATATCTCTAAATTGCGTCTTGTATTTGAGTACGAATTAACTTCGGCAGCATACGGGAAAGGCAATATTAATATCAGTGACGGACTTTACGGAAGCACCATCGATGTTATCAACCACAGAGGCCAGTTAATGATGATGTATTCTTTCTAAAATAAATGTGCCATGTATTGGGAAAAAGAACTTGAAACCCTGAAGCGTGTTGACTTGGAAAAACTCCAGGTCAAACGGTTGAAAATGACCATTGAATCGGCCATGAATTCGCCGTATTACGGACATCGATACCAGCAAATGGGATTGTCGGCTGGTTCTATCCTGTCGGTAGGCGACCTGCAAAAGCTTCCATTTACTACCAAACAAGATCTGCGTGATAATTTCCCCTATGGTTTTCTAGGACTGCCACAAAAAGAATTAATTCGTCTGCACAGTACCAGTGGGACAACCGGCAATCCGACGGTTATTTTTCACAATCGGCACGACATTGAT
This sequence comes from Prolixibacteraceae bacterium, assembly GCA_036504555.1. Classification (GTDB taxonomy): domain Bacteria; phylum Bacteroidota; class Bacteroidia; order Bacteroidales; family Prolixibacteraceae; genus Aquipluma. The sequence goes on from DASXUZ010000320.1 coordinate 12,702, forward strand.
TCATGGGCCAATCTGATGGCCCGTTCCCTATTTTGTGCCGGGGTACGCGATACCGATGTTTTCCAAAACATCTGCGGATACGGTTTATTTACCGGGGGCCTGGGATTCCAGTATGGAATTGAACGCCTTGGTTGTCTCAGTATTCCAGCCGGAGCAGGCAATAGTCCGCGCCAGATCAAACTGATGCAGGATTATGGAACTACGGTGGCCCATGCCATCCCAAGTTACCTTAACCGCTTGTTTGAAGTTTTCCTTGAGGAAGGACTTGACCCTAGAAGAGATACTAAACTGCATACCTTTGTCATTGGTGCTGAACCTCATACGGAAGAGCAACGCCTAAGAATTGAAGAAATGTTTGGTGTAAAAGCCTACAACTCTTTCGGCTTGACAGAAATGAACGGTCCCGGCGTGGCTTTTGAATGTACTTTTCAGAACGGGCTTCACATCTGGGAAGATTCTTACCTGGTCGAAATTATCAACCCCGATACCCTTGAACCTGTAGCAGAGGGCGAAATAGGTGAGTTGGTGATGACCACACTCGATCGGCAAGCCATGCCCTTGATTCGATACCGCACACGTGATCTGACTCGTATTTTACCGGGAACCTGTGCCTGTGGCCGCACCCATGTCCGTCTTGACCGCATTGCCGGGAGAAGCGACGACATGTTTATTGTCAAAGGCTGTAACATATTCCCCATGCAAATTGAAGGCGTGTTGATGAAAATCCCTGAAGTAGGCGCCGATTACCTGATTACTCTAGACACCATCAATGGGGCGGATGAAATGATCATTGAAGTGGAAGTCAAGAAAGACTGGTTCAATGGTGACATCACTCGCCTCGATAAATTGTCTCGAATGATTACCGGCCAAATCCGCGATGAAGTCTTGGTGAAACCTGTGGTCAAATTAGTAGAACCGGGTTCATTGCCAAAATCAGTAGGAAAAGCCGTCAGGGTAAAAGAGCTGCGTAAAGCATTAAATTCGTAACTTGCAGTTGTCTGTCAGCCACCTGAAACTGGCTTTGCAGGCTATATAAAATTCATATTTAATCAATTCAATCATGGCGTATCAGGTCTCCATATTTCTGGAAAATAAAATCGGTCATCTCGAAAGGGTAACAGCCGTATTGAAAGCTGCCCAAATCAATATCCGTACCATGAATCTGAACCATACAGCCAGTGGTTGGGGAATTCTGAATCTGGTGGTGTCTGATCCTAAAACAGCTCATCAACTATTGATTGAAAACGGTTTGTCGGCGGCTCTGCGCGAAATTGTTGTCATCGAAATGATTGATCAGCCGGGTGGATTGGACGATCTGCTCAAGGAAATTGTCAATGCAGGTGTCAATTTCACCAATGCCTATGGACGATCTGGTTTAGGTAATGAAAATGCTTACTTTGTAATTGATACCGAGGATGTTTCAGATGCAAGGCAAAAACTACTGCATGCCGGATTGAATATCATGCCGGATGAATCAATTTATGGATCTCATTGATTCACTAAGAACAGAAATGCGTTAAACGAACTTCAATTCAAATACATACGATGATCTGGAACGAAAAGATGGAATGTGCCAGCCGCGACGACATGAGGGCGGTACAATCGGAAAGGCTGATAGAAACAGTTCAAAGAATTTATCACAATGTACCGAGCTACCGTCAAAAAATGCAGGAGGCTGGGCTTGTTCCGGGCGACATTCAATCGATTGACGATTTAAGCAAACTGCCCTTTACCCTGAAAACCGATTTGCGTGATAATTATCCCTTTGGAATGTTCACCGTTCGCATGAGTGAAATTGTGCGCATTCATGCTTCTTCAGGTACCACTGGAAAACCAACGGTGGTTGGCTACACCCGCAAGGACCTCAATAGTTGGGCAGAAGTGGTGACCCGTTCGCTTTGTATGGCCGGTGTACACCGCGAGGACATTGTCCAGGTGGCTTATGGCTACGGACTTTTTACCGGGGGACTCGGATTACATTATGGCTGTGAAAATCTGGGCGCTTCAGTGATCCCGATTTCCGGTGGTAATACTGAGAAGCAATTGCAATTGATGCAGGACTTCGGCACATCGGTGATTGCCTGTACCCCTTCCTATTCGCTCTACCTGGCCGAGGAAATGGAAGCCGCCGGAATCAAAAAGGAAGACTTGAAATTGCGCATCGGTATCTTTGGTGCCGAGCCATGGACTGAAAACATGCGCAAAGAAATCGAGGCAAAGCTGGGCTTGAAAGCGATTGATATTTATGGATTGAGCGAGATTATCGGTCCGGGAGTTTCGTGCGAATGTGAGCATCAGGTAGGCATGCATGTCAATGAAGACCATTTTATTCCTGAAATTATTGATCCCCTGACCCTTCAACCCTTGCCCGCGGGCGAAATCGGCGAACTGGTATTTACAACTATTACCAAGGAAGGAATTCCGCTGATCCGTTATCGGACCCGAGACCTCACCCGGCTGAATTATGAGAAATGTGCCTGTGGACGCACCCTGGTCCGCATGGAAAAGTGCAAAGGTCGAAGCGACGATATGCTCATTATCCGGGGGGTGAACGTATTCCCCTCTCAAATTGAAAGTGTGCTGCTCGAAATGAGCGAAACTGCTCCTCATTATTTGTTAATTGTTGAAAGAGAAGGTAACTTAGACACCTTGAAACTGATGGTCGAAGTTCAGGAGCAGTTCTTCTCCGACGAAATCAGGCAACTGGAGGCCTTGCGAAAAAAAATTACGCACAAACTTCAAAGTACACTCGGCATATCGGTGGATGTAAAACTGGTAGAACCAAAAACCATCGAACGTACCGCCGGAAAGGCCAAACGTGTAATTGACAACCGTAAATTGTAGGAGGAAATAACATGATTATCAAACAACTATCCGTATTCCTGGAAAATAAAACAGGTAGGCTCAACGAAGTGACACAGATCCTCGGAAATGCCGGTATCAACATGTCGGCTTTCAGTGTGGCCGATACCTCCGAATTTGGCATCTTGCGAATGATCGTCTCAGAACCTGAAAAAGCGCTTTCGATCCTCAGGGAGGCTGAATTTTCCGTCCGCCTCACCGATGTGATTTGCCTCAGTTGTCCCAATGAGCCAGGAGCACTTGCAAGGGCGCTCAACATCCTGTCGGGGGAAAGTGTTTTTATTGAATATTTGTATGCCTATTCAATGGATAACAAATCAGCCAATATTGTACTCAAACCTGACAATATTCAAAAATGTATTGAAGTGCTTCAGTCCCACAAAATGGAATTGGTAAGTGCCAGTGAAATGGATAAAATATAGATTTTTTCTGCTCAAAACTTGTAAGCCTCTTTGGTTGTTATCATAGCTGAAGAGTTAATAGGAGCGATTTTAGAATATTTTTACGTAAATTGTCCCGGCTTAGTCCGGGATTTTAATTTTAAGAAAGAAGATGAAGAAAATAGCGATACAGGGAATTGCAGGCTCATTTCACGAAGATGCTGCAAGACGATATTTTGAAGACGAGATAGAAGTGGTAGAATGCAAAACCTTCACCAGTGTCTGTAATTTGATTGATTCCGATCAGGTTACCATGGCTGTCATGGCCATCGAGAACTCCATCGCAGGCAGTTTGTTGCAAAATTATGCCCTCATCCGGGATTATCATTTAAAAATCATCGGCGAAATTTACGTTCACATTCAGATGAACCTGATGGCCAATCCGGGTGTGAGCAGGGCCAACATTAAAACCATTTATTCCCATCCGATCGCCATTAAACAGTGCGCCGAATACCTTGAGAATTACTTCCCCGAGGTTCGTATCATCGAAAATCAGGATACGGCCGCCTCTGGCAAATTGGTCCATGATCAGAAATTAATGGATGCTGCTGCCATCGGTAACCAGCGCACTGCTGAACTTTACGAGCTGCAAATACTCGATACGGGCCTTGAAACCAACAATAAAAACTATACCCGTTTCCTGATCCTGTCAAAACATGCGGCTCCCAACGAATTGAGCAACAAGGCTTCCCTTTGTTTTGAAGTAGGTCATTATTACGGGGCTCTGGCTCATGTGCTGAATACCTTTGCCGAAAATCAGATCAACCTGACAAAAATACAATCGGTGCCCATCATCGGCAAACCCAATGAATATACCTTCCATGTGGATGTGGAATGGGATTCCTTGAAAAAATACGAAAAAGCCATTCATGCGATCTTGAAAAACGTTTCAAGTCTTTCAATTTTAGGAGAATATGTCAGGGGAGAATTAGCTATTCACAATCTATAAAATAGAGAATATGAGCAAAATTGGATTATTTTTCGGTCCTTTAAAAGGATCGGTTCACCGTGTCGCTGAAAAAGTAAAAACTGCCCTTGGAGAACAAAACGTGGATATGATTTCCGTCCACGATGCCTCGGCTTCTGATCTGGAGAAATATGACAAGATCATTTTCGGGATCTCAACCGTTGGAAAAGAAACCTGGGATGCCAACTTTTCAAATACCGACTGGAGCAAATTTTTCCCCAACATCAGTAAAGTCGATTATTCAGGCAAGACCATTGCCATCTTCGGACTGGGCGACCATGTCACCTATTCCAGTTATTTCGTCAATGCCATGGGGGCCTTGGCAAAAGAACTGTTGAACAACGGTGCAACCATCGTAGGGAAAGTGGATCCTGCATCCTATGAATTCGATGACTCGGAAGCCATCTTCGAGGGAAAGTTCATCGGCCTTCCCATTGATGAAGACTTTCAACCTGAACTGACCGATGAGCGCGTGGCCAATTGGGTGAAGGAGATCAAACCAGCCTTCGGATTGTAAGCTTTTTCAAAACATGACAAAATACAGGTTCACCTTTTAGCCCGATTTTCTATCAAATCAACATCTGTTAGGGATGCCTGCTTTCAATTTCAATTTCGAAGCTTCCGGAAGATTTCGAATTGCGATACCTGTTGAGTAATACCCTAACAGTAGTTGTTTTATCGCCAATACTTTTGTTATTTTTGCCAACTAATTACATGACCCAGCAATGAGCAATACACCGGTTAACCAGGAAATTGTAAAGAAATTCATCAATCAACTGCACATAAAAGACCTTGGCACAGCCTCGATCAGAGAAATTGTTGCATTAATCAACTACATTGAAGAGGAGAGTCGTGTAAAATTTATACGCATGGAAATGGGGGTCCCCGGTTTGCCTGCCGCTCACGTGGGTGTTGAGGCTGAAATCCGTGCCCTTCAGTCGGGCGTCGCTTCGGTCTATCCCATGATGGATGGCATCAAACCACTCAAATATGAAGCTTCCCGGTTCATTAAGACGTTTATGGACGTTGATGTGGAACCTACAAGCTGCATCCCCACGGCAGGAGCTATGCAGGGAACTTTTGCCGCCTTTTTGGTAGCCGGAAATGTCGACAAACAGAAAGACACTACCCTTTTCCTGGATCCCGGTTTTCCTGTTCAGAAACAGCAGATGGTGGTCATGGGCCAAAAGTTTGACACCTTCGATATTTTTGATTTTAGGGGTGAAAAACTACGGGCCAAGCTGGAAAGCTACCTGGCCAAAGGAAACATCAATTCACTGGTTTATTCCAACCCAAACAATCCTAGCTGGGTCTGTTTCACCGAAGAAGAACTGCAAATCATCGGCGAATTGGCCACCAAATATGATGTGATTGTCATGGAAGACCTCGCCTATTTCGGCATGGACTTCAGAAAAGATTTATATTCACCCGGCAGGCCACCCTATCAGCCCACGGTGGCCAAATACACCGATCATTACATTATTTTTATCTCTGGTTCAAAGATTTTCTCCTATGCCGGTCAACGATGTGCCATCATGGCCATTTCCAATGCCTTGTGGAACCGCCAGTACGACAACCTCGAAACACGCTTCGGAAGTAAACCTTTCGGTTTTACCATCGTAATGCAGGTATTGTATGCTCTTTCTTCCGGGATCACGCATTCGACCCAGCATGCATTGGCGGCCATGTTCAAAGCGGCCAGTGATGGTGAATTCAATTTCATAGACGAAGTCAAAGAGTACGGTCGGAAAGCCAAAATCATGAAAGATTTATTTACCTCCAATGGCTTTAAAATCGTCTATGAAAAAGATGGTGACGAACCCGTGGCCGATGGATTTTATTTTACCATCGGATATCCTGGAATGACAGGTAGTGATCTTTTAAACAACTTGCTGCAGTATGGAATTAGTGCAATCTCGTTGAAAAATACAGGAAGCGAAAAAGAAGGATTGCGTGCCTGTGTATCGCATGTGAAAAGAGAACAGTTTGATGAACTGGGAAAAAGGCTTGAACAATTCCATGCCGATTTCCCCCTTTAAAATAAGTGCCTTAAGCTCCTTAAAGTCCTTAAGCTCCTTAAATCAATTTTGATTATAAAAATAAAGAAAATGGCAAAAGTAATCGGAGCAGTATTAGTCGACAATGAAGAATGCAAAGGCTGTGGCCTTTGTGTGGTGGCTTGTCCGCAAGATGTACTGGGACAAAACAAACAGGTAAATAGCCGCGGGTACCACTATTCATTTATGGTAAATCCCGAAAACTGCATTGGCTGTTCGAACTGTGCAACGGTTTGCCCCGACACCTGCATTACCGTTTATCGGGTAAAACTCTAGGCATTGACTATTAAACGATTTACAATTTACTATTTGTTACAACGAACAACGTAAACTGTAAATGACAAAATAGTAAATAGTAAATAAACAAATAGTAAATAAAAAATAATGGGAGAATTAAGATTAATGAAGGGAAATGAGGTCATTGCCGAAGCGGCTATCCGCTGTGGCTGTGACGGATATTTCGGATACCCCATCACCCCCCAGTCGGAAGTCATGGAAACCCTGATGGACCGCGAGCCATGGAATGAAACGGGAATGGTAGTGCTCCAGGCTGAAAGCGAAATTGCTTCCATCCACATGGTTTATGGAGCAGCTGCCTCGGGCAAAAAAGTATTCACTTCTTCTTCCAGCCCCGGCATCAGCTTGATGGCAGAAGGAATCTCCTACCTGGCAGGTTCCGAATTGCCTTGCCTGATTGTCAATGTGCAGCGTGGAGGCCCCGGATTGGGAACCATCCAGCCTTCGCAGGCCGATTATTTCCAGTCTACCAAAGGCGGAGGCCATGGCGACTACCGTCTGATTGTACTGGCTCCTTCTTCGGTTCAGGAAATGAATGACTTTGTGGAACTGGGCTTCCAACTGGCTTTCAAATACCGCAACCCGGCCATGATCCTCTCTGATGGAGCCATTGGACAGATGATGGAAAAAGTGGTGCTGGCCGATTTTATTCCCCGCATGACCACTGAAGAAATTGATCAAAAATATGGCTCTTGGGCTACCAACGGCCGCAAACCCAACCGCAAGCCCAACATCATCACTTCCCTTGAAATGGATTCAGCAAGAATGGAAGCCAACAATATTCGCTTCCAGGAAAAATATGCAAAAATGGAAGCCGAGGAAGTACTGTACGAAGAAATCCAATGCGAGGATGCCGAATATATCCTGGTCGCTTTTGGTTCTGCATCCAGGGTGTGCCAGAAATCGGTAGACCTGGCCCGTGAAAAGGGAATCAAACTGGGGCTACTTCGCCCCATTACCTTGTTCCCCTTTCCAAAGAAACCCATTGCGGCTTTAGCAAAAAGGGTAAAAGGCTTTTTAGTAGTCGAAATGAATGCCGGACAAATGATCGAGGATGTTCAACTGGCCGTCCGATGCGATGTCCCTGTCGAACATTTTGGTCGGATGGGCGGAATTATTCCAAGCCCCTCGGAAGTGATTGAGGCTTTGGAACAAAAACTGATAGGAGGATAACTTATGGAACTTGCAGAAATCATTAACCCGAAGAACCTGGTTTATAAAAAACCGAATTTAATCACCAGTACCACCATGCATTACTGCCCCGGTTGCAGTCATGGGGTGGTTCACAACCTGCTGGCTGATGTGATTGAAGATTTAGGCATCCAGGAAAGAACCATCGGTGTTTCACCCGTTGGCTGTGCTGTATTTGCCTACAACTATATCGACATTGACTGGCAGGAAGCCGCTCACGGAAGAGCTCCTGCAGTAGCTACCGGCATTGCCCGCACCAATCCTGACAAGGTGGTATTTACTTACCAGGGCGATGGCGACCTTGCCTCCATCGGGGCAGCCGAAATCCTGCATGCCTGTAACCGTGGTGAAGATATGGTGGTCATTTTTGTCAACAATGGCATTTATGGCATGACCGGCGGACAAATGGCTCCAACAACCCTGCTTGGTCAGATTACCGCCACCACCCCCAATGGCCGCGATGCCGGACGAAACGGCTATCCTTTAAAGATAACCGAATTGATCGCCCAATTACCTGGCACTTCCTACGTAACTCGCCAGTCGGTCCAGACACCGGGCGCCATCCGTAAATGCAAGAAAGCCATTGCAAAGGCTTTTCAGGCAGCCATGGACAAAAAAGGAACTTCCTTTGTCGAAGTGGTTTCAACCTGCAACATGAACTGGAAAATGACCCCGGTCAAGGCCAATGAATGGATGGTCGAAAATATGTTCCCCTTTTATCCCTTGGGCGATATGAAAGACAGTTCGAAGAACGATCCACAAAGCTATACACCACTTAAAAACTGAAGACAATGACTGAAGAAATCATTATAGCCGGATTTGGCGGACAAGGTGTTCTTTCGATGGGAAAAATCCTGGCCTATTCGGGCGTGATGGCCGACCAGGAAGTGACCTGGTTCCCCTCCTATGGCCCCGAAATGCGTGGCGGAACGGCCAACGTAACGGTCATCCTGAGCGATAACCGCATCAGTTCACCCATTATCAATGAATTTGATACGGCCATCATTCTCAACCAACAGTCTATGGACAAGTTTGAACCCATGGTCAAACCGGGCGGGGTACTCCTTTACGATCCCAACGGGATCATCCATCCTCCCAAACGGACCGATATTATCATTTATAAAATTGAAGGTACCCTCATCGCCGCAGAACTGGGCAACGTGAAAACCTTTAACATGGTCGTTCTGGGTGCATACCTAAAGGCCAAACCGGTGGTTAAAATGGACAGCGTAGAAAAGGGATTGCAGAAATCGCTTCCCTCGCGCCATCACTACCTGATCCCCATGAACCTCGAAGCGGTTCAAAAAGGCTACGAAAGCCTGGAACTGGTACAGGCCGTATAATCCATCATTTTTTATCCAAAATATAAATACCCGCCTTTCTGGTGGGTATTTTTGTTTAAGGCCATTGGTGAAAAGTATCCTTGTCCCGATTTGTGGGGTAATTTTCATTACAATCATCAATGCGATCAAAGGAATCTGCATTTGGGATAATAGGATCAATTTTTCTATCCCATTTGTTTTGCGACCTGTGCTTCCTAGCCCTTGTCCTTCTCCCCTGTAAATAATCGGATCATGGTAAGTCAATACCAATTCAATACAGAGTCAATACCAATTCCAGAGTTAATAGGTATATAATGGGTAGATAATGGGTACATAGCAGGTTCCTAAACCTATTATGTACCCATTATCTACCCATTATGTACCCATTATGTACCCATTAACTCTGGAATTGGTATTGACTCTGTATTGAGCTTGTATTGACTCAATATTACTAAAAGTTAAGGGATAAAGGGTGAAAAACCCTGGCAGGAGGGTTCAGAGAAAAGGGACGTGCTCGCTATGTATATGACCCTTGGAATTTGAAAAAGTTATATTGCCTTGGGTTAACAAAAGAATAAAGGGTGAAAATTAGTGGTTACTTATTGGTACATCGGATGATTTATTCCTTTATCATAGAAATTATGACCATCCGGTGAACCAATATTTCATGCAATTGTCTTATTAAAGACAATTTAATCTTTATTACAGGCACATGTCGGATTTTACGCAGGTTCACAGGGCAACCGGTTCCGCAGATTTTAATCAAAGGACAGAAGAATATCAAAAGGTGTTACATGAATTTCGGCAACGGCTGACCGAAGTGAGTGCGCATGGCAGCGTGGCGGCAGTGGAGAAACACCGCTCCCGGGGCAAGCTCCTGGCCCGTGAACGCATCAATCTGCTGGTGGATGCACAGACCCCGTTTCTTGAACTTTCAACATTTGCAGCTTACAATCAATATGACAACGCATTTCCATCGGCCGGAATTGTCACTGGCATCGGTGTGGTCAAGGGGCGCGAGTGCCTGATCATCGCCAACGATGCCACGGTCAAGGGGGGAACTTATATCCGGGAGACGATCAAAAAACATGTCAGGGCCCAGGAAATTGCCCGTCAGAATAGGCTGATCTGTATTTACCTCGTTGATTCGGGAGGCATTTACCTGCCTGAACAAGCCAATGTGTTTCCCGATCGTTTTGACTTTGGCCGTGTATTTTACAACCAGGCACGCATGTCGGCCGAAGGGATACCTCAGCTATCGGTGGTCATGGGATCGTGTACGGCCGGAGGCGCTTATGTTCCGGCCATGAGCGACGAAACGATCATGGTCAGGAACCAGGGAACCATTTTTATCGGAGGCCCGCCACTTGTCCTGGCAGCCACGGGCGAAGAGGTAACATCGGAAGAATTGGGCGGCGCCGAGATGCATACCGCCATTTCAGGGGTGGCCGATCACATTGCAGAGGACGATGTACACGCCTTGAAGTTGTGCCGCGATATCGTGGGCGGCCTGCCCATGCCTGAAAAGCAGCCACTGGATATTCAAGCCATGAAGGAACCCCTTTTCCCCATTGAAGAATTGACCGGATTACTGCCCACCGATTTGAAGAAACCCATCAATGCCCATGCGGTGATTGAACGGCTGGTGGATGGCAGCGAGTTCCAGGAGTTCAAGGCCAACTATGGAAAAACATTGGTCACCGGGTTCGCGCGCATCTGGGGTTTCCCCGTGGGGGTGATTGCAAACAACAGTTTTTTGACTTCGGAAAGTTCACTCAAGGGTACGCACTTTATCCAGCTGTGTGTGCAGCGCAAGATTCCCCTGCTTTTTTTACAGAATATCACCGGCTTTATTGTCGGCAAAAAATATGAACACCAGGGCATTGTCCGCGATGGGGCCAAGCTGATCAAAGCCGTTGCCAATGCATCGGTTCCCAAGTTCACCATTGTCATGGGCGGCTCGTTTGGGGCCGGGAACTATGCCATGTCGGGTCGTGCCTTCGATCCACATTTCCTGTTCATGTGGCCCCATGCCCGCATTTCGGTCATGGGTGGGGAGCAGGCAGCCGGGGTACTCAGAAGCATTGGCAGCAATGGCTCAACGGGTTCACTGCTCGATGAATTCGATGAACAGAGTTCGGCTTATTACAGTTCCTCACGTCTTTGGGACGACGGCATTATCGACCCTGCCGATACGCGCAAGGTGTTGGCAATGGCTATTTCAGTTTCCCTGAACAGGCCCTTTGGAGAAGCGGCTTACGGGGTTTTCAGAATGTAAGCCTGAATACTCATTTTATGCATCGCAATGTTAGAATCCGGTGGTTGAACCCATTTGGGATTCAGGTGTACAGTTTAAAACAGAACCCCCCATTCAAATGGGAGTGAATAACAATCAATCGCCAGTGGGTTTTTAATGGATGGACATGATTTATTAAATTGATTGACAGATAAATGAAAATATACAAAGCAGTGAGAAACGATTATCGAACGATTGAGGCCAGCCTGGAGGGGTCGGTGCTTAGGATCAAGTTAAACCGTCCTGAGCGGCACAATGCACTTGTTCCTGAGCTTATTTCAGAACTGGACCAGATCCTGGATGAAATCGCTCCCCTGAACGAGGTGCTATTCGTGGTTCTCTCGGGAAATGGACGCTCCTTTAGTGCAGGAGCCGATCTCAATTGGTTTGCAGGTTCCGATGAACGCTCACAGGAGGAGAATGCGGCGCAATATAAAATGTTGGCCGATGTATTGCTTAAACTGTATCAATTGCCCCAGATCACCATCGCGGTGGTTCATGGCAATGTATTTGGCGGTGGAATTGGTTTGATGGGTGTTTGCGATTTTGTGCTGGCAGAACCTGCGACACGCTTCATGTTCAGCGAGGTGAAGCTGGGTTTGCTCCCGGCCACCATTCTTCCCTTTGTAGCCAAACGACTTTCCATTCAACATTTGAGGAAATGGATATTAACAGCAAGGTTATTTACTTCTGGGGAAGCTCATCAGGCAGGATTGGTCGACCTGGTGGTAGATGAAGGGCAGTTGGAAACTTCATTGCATGAATTCATGGCTTCCTTTGAAGCGGGATCACCTTCTGCTATCAGGAAGGCCAAAGCAATGATCAACCAGGTGGTCTCCGGGAAAATTAACATTCACGACACAGATGTCACGTCGGTTATTCTTTCCGAAGCGCTCTTGTCACCCCATGGACAGGAAGGGATCCACGCTTTTTTGGAGCAGCGAAAGCCGCTCTGGAAGAAGGGCAGGGAGTAAGGAGACAGGAGAACGGAAAAGGGAGAAGGGCGAAAATGAGAGGGAGAGAAAATGAGAAGATGTGAAAGAGAGAAAAATAAATATAGGATGGGGGAAGTAGAGGAAGTAGAGGAAGTGAGAAAAATAAGAAACATGAAATAAGAAATATGAAAATTTGAAAAGCCGATGCACTGACCCCCGGAACCTGGAACTTTAAACTTTGAACTTTAAACTTTAAACTTTTGACTTGAATACTTTTTCCAAAATATTGGTTGCCAACCGTGGCGAGATTGCCGTTAGGGTGATTCGCGCGGCTCAGAAATCTGGCATCCTCGCAGTAGCCGTTTTTGCTGCCGACGATGCTGAATCCTTGCATGTTGCAATGGCTGATGAGGCATTTGCATTGCCGGGACATACCCTCGATGAAACATACCTCAATCAGCACAGGCTCATTCAGATTGCCCTGGAGTCAGATGCCCAGGCCATTCATCCGGGATACGGATTCCTTTCTGAGAGTGCGGATTTTGCCCAACAGGTAAGCAAAGCTGGCCTTGTATTTATTGGTCCTTCGCCGGAGAATATCTGGCTCATGGGAGAGAAAACCCAGGCGCTTGCCTACGTCCAATCATTGGGGCTGCCGGTTTTACCATCGTTTCATGGAACTGTTGACCAGTTGATTCAACGATCTCCTGAGATGCAATTCCCGGTAATGGTGAAAGCTTCAGGAGGTGGCGGGGGCAAAGGCATGGTGATTTGCCATTCAGAAATTGAATTGCTGGAATCACTCCAGGTAGCCGAACGGCAGGCCATCACTTATTTCGGGAACGGGGACTTGTTTGTTGAAAAATACCTGCCACAGGCCCGGCACATTGAAGTGCAGCTGATGGCCGACCACCATGGAAATATCGTTCACTTTTATGAACGCGAATGTACCATGCAGCGGCGCTTTCAGAAAATTATCGAAGAAGCGCCATCGTCTTCCATCGATGAGCAATTACGCTCAGAACTGACTTCGGCAGCAGTAAGCATTGCCCGGTCGATGAATTACCGCAATGCTGGAACGATTGAATTTTTGCTGGATGAGAAAGGTCGCTTTTATTTTTTGGAGATGAATACCCGCATCCAGGTCGAGCATCCTGTAACAGAAATAATCACCAACACTGATCTGGTTGCCTTGCAATTGTTGGTGGCAGCTGGAAATCCGCTGCCTATGCTTCAGGAAGACATTCAGATAAAAGGTCACGCCATCGAGATAAGGCTTTGTGCCGAAGATGCCATGCGCAACTTTCTCCCCTCAGCTGGCCAGTTGACGCTGTGGGATATTCCTGAGTTGCCTGGTGTACGGATTGAAACCTTTGTTTCGGAAGGGATGACCATTTCTCCCAATTACGATTCCCTGCTTGCAAAAATAATAGTGGGAAGTGAAAACCGTGGGCTGGCAATCGGCCAAATGGAAAATGTATTGTCGAATAGTTATATAGCGGGGGTTCACACCAATGTCTCCTTCCTTTCAGGATTGATCAGTAGCAAAGCCTTCGGTGAGAACAAGATTTATACACGATATGTCGACCAAAACCTGGAGGCCATCAACGCCCATATCCAGGAGAAAAGGGAAAATGTGAATCAACATCCCTTGGTAATTGCATGGATAATTTTTCATTTTCAGCAAAGAGAGCACTTGGAAAGTTCGGTCTGGACTCAGATTGGATTCTGGAGAATGACTACCCAATTGAATGTGTGGCTTGAAGGAAAACAATACCAATGTCTGGTAGAACCTACTGTCAATGGACAGCGCTTTCGGATCAATGAGCAGGAATATTTTGTGTCGGCCTGGCAATTGAAAGGTAAATGGCTTGAAATCAAGATCAACCAGGCTGTTGAAAAGTTTATTTGCATGGAGGCCAACCAGCGGACATTGATTGGCACACAGGGATTTCTGTTTGAACTGCAAAGTAATAACCTGTTGAATCAGGCCAAGGTAGACCGCAGACATCAGGAGCCATTAAAGGTTTTCCAGAACCTTATTTGTGCCGATTTGTTTGGAAAGGTATTGAAATTAAATATAAGCGAAGGCGAGGTCGTTCATGCGGGACAGCTGTTATTGACTTTAGAGTCCATGAAAACGGAGATTCATGTGCTTTGCCCGGTTGATGCGCAGGTGAAAAAGATACATACCAAAGAAGGATGCAATGTGCTGGAGAAACAATCGCTCATAGAGTTGGAGCCCATTCTAATCCCCGATCTTTCCCATTTGGATAAGGGAGCAAATTGGTAAACATTCATCAATAAAAAAACAAAACAAGGAAGTCTCCCGTTTGAAAGAGATCCGATCATCGTTAACCCTGCCAAAGAACTTGAATATAAAACTTGGAACACTATAAATATGAATGCTTTATTAAAGGAAGTGCATCATCAGATCAGGGCGAAAGTCCGGCAATTTGCTGAGGAGACCATCAAGCCTGTGATTGATGATTTTGATGAAAAGGAAAAGTTCCCAGTTGGGTTGGTTCGTGAAATGGGAAAGACCGGGGTATTGGGAATGCAGGTTCCCCGGGAGTTTGGGGGGCTTGACAGCGATACCCTATCTTATATCATTGCCGTTGAAGAAATGGCACGCATCGACAGTTCAATGGCAGCGACCCTGGCAGCACACAATTCGCTGGGTGTGGGCCCTATCCTTGAATTCGGCACTCAGCAGCAAAAGGAGAAATTGCTTCCGGCATTTTGTACCGGTGAAAAACTATGGGCTTTTGGACTGACCGAAGAGAATGCCGGCTCCGATGCGCAAGGGGTTGAATCAACGGCCATAGTCACAGGGAACCAATTTAGGGTCAACGGCTCAAAGAAATATATTACCAACGGGACATCTGAGATCTCGG
The DNA here is from genome assembly GCA_036504555.1 of Prolixibacteraceae bacterium. Taxonomy (GTDB): domain Bacteria; phylum Bacteroidota; class Bacteroidia; order Bacteroidales; family Prolixibacteraceae; genus Aquipluma. Next base: position 27,966 of record DASXUZ010000320.1, read on the forward strand.
CTGGATCGACCATCCTAGCCATTACAGGGGAAGAGGGGGGACGCAAGGAAATGACGGCCATCCTGGTTGAAAAGGAACGTGAAGGCTTTACGCGTGAGACGATGAAAAATAAGTTGGTCTGGCGTGCAGCTGACAATGGAAACCTGTATTTCAAGGACTGCCTGGTACCCCTCGAAAACCAGCTGGGTGAGCGTGGAAAGGGATTTAAAATCATGCTGAAAACACTTGACTCAGGCCGTTTGTCGATTGCTGCCATTGGTTTGGGACTCGCCCAGGGAGCTTATGAAATCGCCATGGCCTATGCCAAACACCGCAAACAGTTTGGCAAGTCCATCAGCGAATTCCAGGTGATTGCCTTCAAGCTGGCCGATATGGTTCTAAAAATTGAGAATGCACGCAATACTCTGTACAACGCCTGCTGGCTGAAAGACAACGGTCATTCCTATTCGCAACAGGCGGCCATGTCGAAACTGTATTGTTCGGAAATAGCTCGTGAGGTGGCCGATGAAGCGGTCCAGATTCTTGGAGGTGCAGGCCTGTTTAAAAACCGAGAATGGCCCATCGAGCGCTTTTACCGTGACCAACGCTTGCTGCAAATCGGAGAGGGAACTTCCGAAATTCTGCGCATGGTTATTTCACGCAATATCCTGAGAGATTAAAAACGTAAGAACTTTTCCTCAACAGGAGATTTCGATCTATAAAAAACGGGTAGCAAGAGAGTGGCCTTCCCGTATGGGATTTCTATTCATAAATAATTGTTATTGACTGAAAGGTCGTGACAATAAAATTAGTTTAAATGGAACAGAAACATCCATCAAATTATTGTTACTAAGTAAAAAAATCTTAAATTTCGGTATATTTCAACACAATTGATTTTTCAAACAAATGGACAAGGATCGTAAGCTTGAACACATAAAATTAGCGCTTGAATCACAAACCAAACTTGATGAACAAGATCGTCGTTTCAATTACGAACCCATGCTTGCGGCTCATCCTGACAACCTGGATTTGAGTATTCAACTGCTTGGGAAAACAATGCGCACACCCATTTGGGTATCAGGCATGACGGGCGGAACAGGAGTGGCACGCACCATCAATGGCAATATCGCCCGGGCATGCCGTGAATTCGGCATGGGAATGGGATTGGGCTCTTGCCGGAAGATCTTGTTCGACAAAACACATTGGGATGATTTTAATTTCAGGGATGAAATTGGAGAAGAGCAGCCATTTTGGGCCAACCTTGGCATTTCACAGGTGGAGGAATTGCTGCTTTCTGAAAATATCCAGGCTATTGTTGACCTGGTCGGTGAATTGAGGGCCGATGGCCTTGTGGTGCATATCAATCCATTACAGGAATGGTTTCAGCCAGAAGGAAACCGGCTAACACAGTCGCCTATGAAAACGGTCAGGCAATTGCTGGCCCAGGTTCAGATAAAGGTCATCGTGAAGGAAGTGGGACAGGGATTCGGCCCTGAGAGCTTGCAGCAATTGCTTTCTCTTCCGCTGCAAGCCATTGAGTTTGGAGCATACGGAGGCACCAATTTCTCGAAACTTGAGATGTTACGCGGGGATCAGCAAAAGCTCGAAGCCAGTTTACCCTTTGCCTTGGTGGGTCATTCTGCCGGGCAAATGGTCGATTCAGTCAACCAAATACTGATTGAAAACCCACGACAGGCTTGTGGCCAGCTGATCATCTCGGGGGGCATTCAAAATGCGCTGGACGGTTATTACCTGACTTCCAAAAGCCAGTTACCTGCTGTATTTGGCATGGCCTCGGCGGTATTGAAACATGCATCGGTAAGTTACAAGTCACTGTCTGCATTTCTTGAAACCCAGGTTCAGATCCTCAGCCTTGCCAATGCCTATTTGAAAATAAATTCTGATTATCATGGATGATTCCATTATACATGGATTTTCAAAGTATTCCAAACAGCAAAGGATAGAGGCCTTGATGGAGAAATACAACTTTGATCCAGGTTTGGGTCAATGGCTCAGCTCATTTGAAGTTTCCGATCCCAGTATACAGAAAATCATAGACGATTTAAGCGAAAACCTGGTATCCAATTTTCATCTTCCTTTTTCAATAGCTCCCAACTTTGTCGTAAACGGTCGTCAATTATTCTTCCCATTGGTTTCCGAAGAAAGTTCAGTGGTTGCTGCATTGGCCAATGCTGCCGGGTATTGGGCTCGTCGTGGAGGTTTTCATGCCGAGTTGTTGGGAACGGAGAAAAGAGGACAAGTTCATTTCCAATGGAAAGGGAAGGCAGAAAAGCTTCGGTTGCTTTTCCCCGAGATCAAGGAACGTTTACTGGCTGAAAGTGCTTTCCTGATGGACAAAATGGTAGCCAGGGGTGGGGGAGTGAGTTCTGTTGAGCTCAAAGAGATGAACCAGGCATTGCCTGATTATTTCCAGTTGGATGTTGGTTTTCAAACCTGCGATGCGATGGGAGCCAATTTCATCAACTCCTGCCTGGAACAGTTCGCAGAAAGCCTTCAGGGGTACTTCCGTATCAGCGGGAAAGTGTCGGGAGAAGAGCAGGATTGTAAAATAATCATGGCTATTTTATCAAATTACACGCCCGACAGCCGGGTTCGTGCCTGGGTTGAATGTCCGGTGACTGGTTTACTGGAAGGAAAAACGGAAGAAGAAAATATACTTTTTGCCCTGGAATTTGAACAGGCCATCCGGATTTCGAAGGCAGATATCAATCGTGCTGTTACCCACAACAAAGGTATTTTCAACGGAATCGATGCCCTTGCACTCGCAACGGGAAATGATTTTAGGGCCATTGAAGCCTGCGGTCATGCCTTTGCCGCCAGAAATGGTTCCTACAGCGGATTGACAGATGTTGAGATAATCGATGGAACCTTTCGGTTCAGCATTGAACTGGCCATGGCAGTGGGGGTGGTCGGTGGTGTAACGGGAGTACATCCGCTGGCAAAACTGGCTATGCGGATACTAGGCAATCCATCGGCGCCTGAGTTGATGATGTACCTGGTAACAGCAGGACTGGCTTCCAATTTCGCGGCAGTCAAAGCGCTGATTTCATTGGGGATACAGCATGGACACATGAAAATGCATCTGAACAATATCCTGTCACAACTAAATGTCCCATTGGAGAAACGTCCTGAGATTCAAAGCTATTTTCAGGATAAGACCATCTCGTTTTCAGCCGTTGAGCAGTACTGGAAAAACCATCAGGATGCCTGAATCCATCCTCACCTATCACGCCAACGGGAAACTGCTTTTATGCGGTGAGTATTTCGTGCTTCATGGCGCAAAAGCATTGGCATTGCCCCTGAAGCTGGGTCAAAAGCTGAGAGTCTACCACGAAGATGCATCTAAAACAATTCTTTGGAAGGCTTTTTACAAGGATGAAGTTTGGTTCTGGTGCGAATTGAATCCCGACGATTTCTCTGTGATCGACTCCAGCGATCGGCAGAAGGCAGCCACCCTGAGCAAAATATTTCAAGTCATTCAGACCATGAAACCCCGAAATCTTCCCATTGTAGGTACCAGGCTGGAAACATCGCTGGATGCCCATCCAGACTGGGGTTTTGGAAGTAGCAGCACTCTAATTAGTTTGCTCTCCCAGTGGCTAAGGATTGATCCATTCAGGCTCAATCAGGAGATTTTTAACGGTTCAGGGTTTGATATTGCCTGTGCAACGGCCGGGGGGCCCATTTTGTACATTCAGAATCAGATAGCCCAGCGCGTTGATCTGGATTATCCGTTTGCCGAACAATTGCTGTTGGTCTATTCGGGTAAAAAGAAAAATACGCTTCCTGAAGTGCGTTCTTTCCTGAATCAAAAAAAGACAACACCTTATTTGATTCAGGAAGTTTCACATTTGGCCGACGAATTTGCCCGGTGCCGGGATCAAAATATATTTAACCGCCTGATCAGGGAGCATGAAATAATGGTGGGTGAGTTGATCGGGCAAATCCCAGTGAAAGAACAATATTTTGCTGATTTTAAAGGGGAGGTAAAATCACTGGGAGCCTGGGGAGGCGATTTTTATCTCATCTCGGGAACTCAAGCTTTTGACGAAGTAAAAATATATTTTGAAAATAAAGGATTTTCCACTATTTTTAAGTGGACTGAACTGATATTAACACCGCTATCCTAAAATGATACAACAAAACGAAGCACTCTGGACAAGTAAATGGCGTTGTCCATCGAATATTGCATTGATAAAATACTGGGGTAAACGTGAATTTCAAAAACCCATCAACCAATCGCTGAGTTTTGTGCTTGAGAATTCATTTACAGAAATGACCGTAGAGTTGTTTAAGAAGGACGATCAGAAAGTGGAGTTTTATTTTGAGGGTGTTGCCAGTGTATTTGGGGAACGGATCGAAAGTTACCTGGCTCAACTTTCAGTGCGGATGCAGTGGATCGAGAACTACCATTTCCGCATTCACAGCCGAAACAGTTTCCCTCACTCGGCAGGAATTGCCTCCTCTGCCTCGTCCTATGGCGCCTTGGCCTTGTGTATGGCCGAGTTGCATTTTGCCATCTCAGGAAAGGAACCCGACACTCCCGACTTATGGCGCAAAGCCTCGGAGTTGGCCCGTTTGGGAAGTGGAAGTGCCTGCCGGTCAATCTACCCGGGGTTTTCTATCTGGGGAAAAGCCCAATTATTTGAAGCTTGTAGTGACGAATTTGCAATCCCGCTTTATGAAGGGATTAACCCGATGTTTTACAACCTTCGGGATGCCATCCTCATTGTTGATTCGGGCGTCAAGGAAGTTTCAAGTACAATGGGGCACTTGTTGATGAATGACCACATTTACCAACCCTCCCGTATTGCACAGGCGCATCAAAATCTCAACGAGCTCTACCTGGCCCTGTTGACGGGCAATAAGGAGAATTTTATGGAAGTGGTTGAATCGGAAGCATTGTCCTTACATGCTCTGATGATGACTTCACGACCTTCTTACCTGTTGCTTAAGCCCAATACTCTGGAGCTGATCAGCCGAATCAGGCGGTTTCGTGAAATGGCGGATATCCCGGTTTGTTTTACCCTCGATGCAGGGCCAAACATTCACCTGCTTTACTTTAAGAAAAATGAACCAGAGGTAAAGGCTTTCATTGAGTCTGAATTACTGGCTTTTTGTGAAAACCGGCAGTGGATCGATGACCGTATTGGCAATGGTCCCGAACGTATTATTAATGACTGAGAGCGAAAAGAGGTTTAAAGTTTAAAGTTCAAAGTTCAAAGTTGCGTGCCGATCGGGGTGCAACTGTAAACTCTGAATGTTGCAGCTACTCAAGATGGGAGTGTAAATGTAAACTTTGAACAATGCAGCTAATCCCGATCGGCACGTAACTTTAAACTTTAAACTTTGAACCCTATTATTCCATCTTTTAACTCGAAGCTACTGCTCTTTGGCGAATATGGCCTGATGATGGATGCCATGGCCCTGTCAGTTCCCTTTGCACGTTTTTCGGGATCGCTCGGATTTGACACCAACCACTTATACCAGGAAAGTTCTTTGGAACTGCGGAAGTTTTATGCTTATCTAACCACTGCCAAGGGAAAGGAACTTCATTTCCCGTTCGATTTAGAATGCTTGGCCGATGATCTTGATAATGGTTTGTATTTTAATTCCAATATTCCCCAACAATATGGCCTTGGAAGTTCAGGCGCCTTGGTAGCCGCCCTTTTTAGCCGTTATGCGGCTCCGGCGATACCGATCGATAACTTATCAGCTGATATCTTGAAAGTTGATTTTGCGCAGCTGGAAAGCCATTTCCATGGCAAAAGTTCGGGCCTCGATCCATTGGTTTCCTTTCTGAATCGACCATTGCTGCTTGATTCGAAAAAGAGGGTTCAAACCGTACCACTCGATCTGGCTCACACGGGTTGGTCGTTTGCCCTGATCGATACCCATACAAGGGGTGCGACGGGTCCACTGGTACAGCATTTTATCGACCTTTTTAATTCTACACTGTTTGAAACAGCTTTCTGCACGCAGTTTATTCCAGCCAATAATGGCTGCATTGAAGCATTGCTAAAGAACGATCCCTCAAGGTTCTTTTCATTACTGAAACAGTTGATTGAATTTCAGTTGGAGTTTTTCGGGCGCATGATTCCCTCTAATTTTCACCTGCTCATTTCAGAAGCGGTCAGCCAACAGGTTTATATCAAATTGCTGGGCTCTGGTGGGGGAGGATTTTTGCTGGCCATTGCTCCTTCAGAAATAAACATGAACAAATGGGCGGATGAAAATGAGATTCCTCTTTTGAAAGTGGTTTGATAACTCAGCCAGAAATCATTACCTTGAAGTCGGTGTAAAATGAAAATCAAAAGACCTTATCATCTAGCCGCTGTTTCTTTCGATTTGCGCATATACCGCATATACCGCAGTTTATGCAAAGCTGCGGTAACTGCGGTAACTGCGGCAACTGCGCAAAAACAATGATTTGGATAATTTTAAATTAGTTCGTCTCGTTCACATACTTTTTCACTCATTTTGAAAAAAAGCAACTTAAACTGCGGTCATTTTTGTATTTTTAGTGAAAATTAAATACATGGACATTCTAATGATGATTGGCGGAGTCTGCTTCGGATTTATCCTTTCATATTTATTGATGAACTTAAGATTGAAAGCGCAACGTGAAGGTGCCGAGCGTGATAAAGCAATTGCTGAGCGAAATTTTACCCAGCAGCAGTTTGAATTGGAAAAGGAAAAATCACTATTGGAAGACCGCAACCAATCCTTATTGAAAGAACGCGATGAACTGCTTCAGCAAATTCTACTGCTGCGCACCGAATGTGGTATTCAAGGGCAACAACTGGCACGCGATGAAGCTGATTTCAGCAACCTTCAGGAGAAACTGGAATTTCAGAAAAAGGAAATGGAGCATCTTCAGCAAAAATTTACCACTGACTTTGAAAACATTGCCTCTAAAATACTGAAGCAAAACACCCTGGATTTTTCGATGTCCAACCAGAAGAGCATCACAGAAATGCTTCTGCCGCTGAAAGAAAAAATCCATCTCTTTGAGAAGAAGGTAGAAGACACCTATGAAAAAGGACTGAAGGATCAGACTGATCTGAAGGCTGAGTTGAAGAAACTGCACGACCTGAACCTGAAAATCAGCGATGAGGCCAATAACCTGACCAAAGCGCTGAAGGGTGATGTGAAAAAGCAAGGCAATTGGGGAGAGGTCATCCTGGAGCGGATCCTGGAACGCTCAGGGCTTACTGAAGGACGTGAATACAAGAAACAGGAAAACATGGCTGCCGAAAACGGGCAGCGTTTTCAGCCCGATGTAGTGATTTATTTACCCGACCAGAAGCACATCGTGGTGGATTCGAAGGTTTCGCTGGTGGCATACGAACGTCTGGTGAATGCCGGGAGTGAAAAAGAACGTGCTATTTTTGTGAAGGAACATTTGATGAGCGTTCGTAGCCATATCAAAGGCTTGAGTGAAAAGCATTATCAACATAACCCAGCTTACAACAGTCCCGATTTTGTACTGTTGTTTATTCCCATCGAGTCGTCCTTTAGCATTGCCGTGCAGGAAGACCAGGATTTGTTTACCTATGCCTGGGACAGTAAAGTGGTGATTGTCAGTCCATCCACTTTGCTGGCTACCTTAAGAACCATCTCATCGATCTGGCAGCAGGAAAACCAAACACGCAACTCGTTGGAAATAGCCCGTCAAAGCGGAGCTTTATACGATAAGTTTGTGGCCTTTATCACCGACATGGAGTTAATGGGCAGAAGCCTGGAAGCTGCGCGGAAAACCTATGACCTGGCAGTGAATAAATTGTATATCGGCAGTGGAAACCTGGTCAGGAGGGTTGAAAATATCAAAAAACTCGGGGCTAAAACCACCAAGGAACTGCCACCAGAAATGTTGAGTGACTAATGAGGGTTTGGAAAGTCTGTATGATAGAAGAGTTTCAAGTTCAAAGTTTCAAGTTTCAAGTTGCGTGCCGATCGTGGCTGCACATCCTTTAACTTTGAAGTTGTATCCAGATCGGCACGCAACTTTAAACTTTAAACCTGGAACTTTAAACTTTATTCCTCCAGGTATTCGGGTTCCAGTCCGTCTTCACACAAATCAATGGGAACGATCCAAACCTGGGGCTGGGCATTGCCCGTACCCCCTTCAGATTCGCGACGAGCCAAACCAGAGCCAAAAAATACGGCAATATGGTCCTCCGGGATGTTTTCATCCTCATCGGTGCCAACCACTACGGCATTGATTCCGTCAATGCGAACAAAATCGCCTTTTAGTAAGAATTGTTCTTCATCCATAAATATCAGAAAGAAATGTATTGATTGATATATAAACAAAACGCGGATTTAATCTATTTAATCCGCGTTCTGTTTGTATGTTTATAATTTGTCCTGGAACCAGATTATTTTTCTTTTAACCATTTGTCTATTTCCATTACTACCACTTCATTGATATGAAACTCTCTTAACTTGCTTTCAAACGCACTGCACTGACACCATCGATCTTTTCCTTGACATAGTCGAGGCTGATTTTGACTTTGCTTACATGGTTCGAAGGCGTATCAAACATGGTATCATTCATGATATTCTCGCAAATGGCGCGAAGGCCACGGGCTCCAAGTTTAAATTCAATGGCTTTATCAACGATGAATTCCAGGGCGCTTTCATCAAAACTCAGTTCTACATCATCGAGTTTAAATAATTTGACGTACTGTTTGATCAGCGAATTACGCGGCTCGGTCAATATACTTCGCAAAGCTTTTCGGTCGAGTGGTTCTAAATAAGTCAGAACTGGAATACGGCCGATGATTTCAGGAATTAAACCAAAAGCTTTTAAATCCATGGGTGAAATATACTGAAGCATGTTATTGCGATCCAGGTGATCGGCTTTCTTTTGTGCGCCGTATCCAACGATTTTGGTGTTCAGTCGTTGGGCAATCCTTTTATCAATTCCATCGAAGGCACCTCCACAGATGAATAAAATGTTCTTGGTATTGACAGGAATCATTTTCTGTTCAGGATGTTTACGACCTCCCTGTGGTGGAACATTGACAATGGCCCCTTCGAGCAATTTCAACAATCCCTGCTGCACACCTTCGCCTGAAACATCACGGGTAATGGAAGGGTTGTCGCCTTTGCGGGCTATTTTATCGATCTCATCGATAAAAACAATGCCCCGTTCGGCAGCTTCCACATTGTAGTCGGCCACCTGAAGCAGTCGGGTGAGCAAACTTTCAATATCTTCACCAACATAACCCGCTTCAGTGAGTACCGTTGCATCCACAATTGTAAAGGGTACATGCAGCATTTTGGCAATGGTGCGGGCCAGCAATGTTTTGCCTGTTCCCGTTTCGCCCACCAAAATAATATTTGATTTTTCAATCTCTGTCTCATCTGCCGAAACAGGTTGATTGAGCCTTTTGTAATGGTTGTAAACAGCTACTGCCAGGATTTTCTTTGCCTGATCCTGTCCAATCACATACTGGTCGAGGAAGTTTTTGATTTCAACAGGTTTCATCAATTTAATACCCGTGGTATCAAACCCTTTCACCTTCTTGAATTCTTCCTCAACAATGGCATGAGCCTGTTCTACGCAATTGTCGCAAATATGTCCTTCCATTCCGGCAATCAGCAGGTTGACTTCCTTCTTTTCGCGTCCACAAAAGGAGCATTTATCCATTTTCATCTTCAAAATATCTATGTTTTACGCAAATAATATGCTATTTATTTCTGAACAGTACATCGTCAATCATGCCATACTCTTTGGCTTCAGTGGAAGTCATCCAGTAATCACGGTCGGCATCTTTTTCAACTTGCTTATACGTTTTTCCGCTGTGATTGGCTATAATATCGTACAATTCTTTTTTCAGCTTCATGATTTCACGGGCTGTAATTTCGATATCAGAGGCCTGACCCTGTGCCCCACCCATGGGTTGGTGAATCATGATGCGTGAATGTTTCAAGGCCGAACGTTTGCCTTTGGTGCCTGCGGTGAGTAGAACTGCACCCATTGAGGCAGCCATTCCTGTACAAATCGTAGCCACATCCGAGGAAATATACTGCATGGTATCATAAATACCCAATCCTGCATGAACCGATCCCCCGGGAGAATTGAAATAGATTTGAATATCTTTTTTTGGATCAGCCGACTCTAAGAAGAGCAACTGTGCCTGAACAATGTTGGCAATGTAATCATCGATGGGCGTGCCCAAAAAGATGATCCGGTCCATCATTAGCCTGGAAAATACGTCCATCGAAGCCACGTTTAACTGACGTTCTTCAATGATGTATGGGGTCAGACTATTGGTAAAAACAGAGTCGAAACGATTTAAATTCAGGCTACTGATGCCCAAATGTTTCATGGCATATTTGTTAAATTCTTTTCCGTCGTTCATAATATTGTTTCTCCTGATTAAAAAAAAACTTTGTAAATATTTGACTGAGCCTTTTGTAAAAAAGGGTAAATCAAATCCTTACAAAGTTAAGAAAATATGGGTTTGGCTATACCGCCAGTCAATTATTTTTCTAGCATTTTGTTAAACTCGTCATAATTAATTTCTTTCATGTCGAGAGTTACTTTGTCTTTGATGGTAGCAAGGATAAGGTCATCCTGTTTTTTTGATACCAGTTTCCGACGTTCTTCTTCGTTCTTAAGCATGTGGTTGGCGTAATTATCAAGGTGCTCATCTGCCACGTTGCTCAGGCCATATTGGCGAAATTGAATCAGCGCCATCTCTTTGGCCAGGTTGCGAACATCCTCTTCTGTGATCTTCAACTCATTGTCTCTGACAATTTTGTCTTTGATCAATTGCCATTTCAAGTCGACCATGAAGTTGTCAAAATCGCTATCAATTTGCTGGTCAGTCATCTTTTCATTGGTAGCTTTGATCCAACGTTTGAGGAAAGCTTTGGGTAAATCGAATTGAATTTCATTCTTCAGGAACTCACTGCTGTCGATAAAGAACTTATAATTACTTGAATACACAAAGTTTTCTTCAATTTCAGCCTTTACCCTGGCCTTGAATTCTTCCTCGGTCGAAATTCCTGATTCTTCACCGTAAATTTTGGTATACAGATCCTGGTTCATTTCCGCATTTTCGAAACGCAGGATTTCTTCAATGGTAAAGTTGAAATTTCCTGAAAGATTTTCAGCCTCTTCATGCGAAATATTCAGCATGTGGCCCACTTCGTGTTTGTTGTCGTAAGCTTTCACAGGATCAAAAACAACGACATCTCCGGCTACCTTACCCAGAAAGGAAGTTTTGATATCCTGATCTTTCATTACGTCAATTGCAATGACTACTTTCTCGGCAACAATTCCGCCATCCAGTACATTCCCTGCTTCATCGAGCTGAACGAAGGTTCCGCGAACGGTATCTTTATCCTCAACGCTGTCGGCTGGTTTGTTTTCACCCGCGCGGCTGGCATAGGCTTCAGCCTGCTTGTTGACCATGTCGTCGTCAGCCAGGATGGAGTAATAAGGAATGGTGACATCCTTGTCGAGTTTCACCTCGAAGGCAGGGGCCATTGCAATATCATATACAAAGCTGAAATCGCTTTGGGTATCCCAGTCGATGACCGGTTGTTTTTCATTGTTGGGGAGGGGTTCTCCCAGTACGTTCAGGTTTTCAGAACGGATATAGTCGTTCAGGCCGTTTGAAATAATTTTATTCACTTCTTCGGCAAGGGCGGCTTTGCCATACATTTTTTTGATCAAACCGGCAGGAACCATTCCGGGACGGAATCCAGGCATATTGGCTTTTTTGCGTTGGTTCTTCAATATGTCGTTAACAGTGGCTTCGTAATCGTTTTTCTCAACTGAAATGGTAAGGATGGCATTCAGTTCGTCGATGTTTTCTCTTGTAATCTTCATAGTTTCCGCTTTAAAGTTGTTGGGAATCAGTCTGGAAGGATAACTTTCACTAAGTTAGGGATCCAAAACCGTTTGCTTTAAATTAATAAAAACCGCTTGCTTATCCTTTTTCAAGGGAAAGCAAGGCGGTTAATTTTGTTGTGCGGGCGAAGGGACTCGAACCCCCACGCCGTAAGGCACCAGATCCTAAGTCTGGCACGTCTACCAATTCCGCCACGCCCGCTAAATGCGGTGCAAATGTAGGTCAATTATTTCAACCCCGCAACAAGGAGGTGAATTCTTTTTCGATTGTTTTCAGACAGCAAATTTATATACAAACCCTGTCATCAATTTCAGCAAAAAGACTTCGCATTGAAATTTTCCATTCATCCGCCTAAAAACAAACTTTTCAGGAGCTCATGGCCAGTTATCAGGTGCTTGGAATGATCCTTTTTTTTAGTGAATTTTGAGCTGCCCGATACTTGGATTATTCGAAGATTATTCGAAGGTTATTCGAAGATTATTCGAAGGCTCTTCGATGCTATTCGAATAAGCTTCGAATAACTTTCGAATAATCTTCGAATAATCTTCGAATAATTCTAGTACCCAGCCATTCGCCGAAACAGGTATCATCCTGACCCGTGGCACGGGTCTGGATAGTCGGATAAGGTCGAAAACCGGCAAGCTAAAGCATAGGATACCTATCCAACCAAGGTTGTGGGAGGATCATAAGTGAAAGAAATAAAACAATTGAGTTTAATTCACGAACAATTGTAGCGGATCAGCGAAGTTCAAAATTCTGGCCCAGGTATACGCGGCGGACTTCTTCGTCGGAGGCCAGTTCTTCGGCCGTACCGGCTTTCATAATCGAACCCTCGTAGAGCAGGTAGGAACGGTCGGTAATGTTCAGGGTTTCGTGCACATTGTGGTCGGTAATCAAGACCCCGATGTTTTTGTCCCTGAGGGTTTTGACGATGTGCTGGATGTCTTCCACGGCGATCGGGTCAACCCCTGCAAAGGGTTCGTCCAGCAAAATGAATTTGGGGTCGATGGCCAGGGCACGGGCAATTTCGGTACGCCTGCGTTCACCCCCTGAAAGCTGAAATCCCTTGCTTTTGCGAATGTGCTGCAAGCCAAATTCAGTTAGCAGTGTTTCTACCTTCTGGTGTTGAAAATCTTTGGGTAGATTGGTCATTTCCAGTACCGACAGGATATTGTCTTCAACGCTCATTTGCCTGAACACCGAAGCTTCCTGCGACAGGTAGCCGATGCCTTTCTGGGCTCGTTTGTAAACAGGCAGGTTGGTAATTTCCTCGTCATCGAGGTATATTTTTCCCGTAAGGGGCTTGATCAATCCAACAATCATGTAAAATGAAGTGGTCTTCCCGGCACCGTTTGGACCTAGTAATCCAACAATTTCACCCTGGTTCACTTCAAACGATACGCCCTTAACGACAGTCCGTTTGCGGTATTTCTTGACAATATTTTCTGCTCTGAGTTTCATGGGTTACATCTTACCGTGGGGTTTAACTTTCTGCCATTTTTTTCTGGTGAGCCTTGTCTACCCTGGCTGAAATAAAGATACTTACCTCGTAAAGCAGGATCAATGGAATACTCACAATCATCTGGCTAAGCACATCAGGAGGGGTGATAATGGCTGCAATGATCAATAAAAGTACATAGGCATGCCGCCTGTATTTGCGCAGGAATTTGGGTGTCAGCAAGCCTATTTTACTCAAAAAATAGATCACAACCGGTAACTCGAAAGCTATCCCGCCCGATATTACAATGGAAGTAACCGTACTGATGTATGAAAGTATATTGATCTGATTGACAACAGCACCGTTACCGATGGCGTAGCTTGCCAGCCAATCAATGGAGAAGGGAACAATCAGGTAATAACCGAACAGGATTCCAATGAGAAATAGGGCAGACATGATCACCACAGCACCCGAGGCATGACGCTTTTCATTTTCATACAGAGCTGGCTTAACAAAGCTCCAGAACTGATAAACCACAAAGGGAAATGCAACGATAAAACCAACGATAATGGCTGTCCAGACATCGACCATAAACTGGCCTGACATTTCAAAATTGATTAAATTCAGCGGAACTTTATTCAAACCCTGGGATTGGAGCCCAAAATAATTGTTTAATTTGATAATCATTTGACTGGTCCAGAATTCATTGTATCTAGGTGCAAAAATGATCGACCATACAAAAGGACTGTAAATATAGGCCATGATGCCACAAACAATAATGGCTGAAATGGCTTTAATGATAACCCATCTCAGGGTTTCCAAATGATCGAGAAACGACATCTCGGCTTTGGGCTCTTTCTTCTTTTTCTTGGTAGATTGCTCTTCGCTGATTGATTCTTCTGACATATCTCAGGAAATAATTAGGGCTACATGGTTTTTTAAAAAATCTCACAAATATAGCTTATATTCCTATTTCATTGTTTGCCGTATCTTAATAATACTTAAAAGAAGAGCAAAAGAATATAAATTCAAACCAAGGGATTGTCATTGGATTGATATTTTATATATCTTCGGGATACTTAAAAAAGTAATAATTCATATTTTTGAGCTGGAAAGAGGTCTTTTTATTATGGGAAGAGAGAATATATTATCTGAAGAACTTCAGAAACATTTTGGGTTTGATCGTTTTAAAGGCCAACAGGAAGCGGTAATCAACAGTGTATTGGATGGTCACGATACTTTTGTATTGATGCCAACCGGTGGAGGGAAATCATTGTGTTACCAATTGCCTGCCCTGATCATGGAAGGTACTGCCATCATAATTTCTCCATTGATCGCCTTGATGAAAAATCAGGTGGATTCGATCCGCAGTTTTGGCACCGAGGATGGCATTGCGCATTTTTTAAACTCATCGCTTAACAAGGCTGCGGCCCAGAAAGTACGCGATGACGTGATGAGTGGAAAAACAAAGTTGCTATACGTAGCTCCTGAAAGTTTGACCAAGGAAGACAACATTGAATTTTTGAAAAACATCAAGATATCGTTTTATGCCATCGACGAAGCTCATTGCATCTCAGAGTGGGGTCATGACTTCCGCCCTGAATACCGTCGCATAAAACCCATCGTTTCGGAGATTGGACCTGCACCGCTGATTGCCCTTACCGCTACAGCTACTGCCAAGGTTCAGCACGACATTCAAAAAACACTCGGGATGCTCTATGCCAATGTATTCAAGGCATCGTTTAACCGTCCCAACCTGTATTACGAGGTAAAACCAAAATCAAAACCTGAATCCCAGATCATCAAGTTCATCAAAGAGAACGAAGGGAAATCGGGGATCATTTATTGTTTGAGCCGTAAAAAGGTGGAAGAGATTGCCGAAGCACTGGTTGTCAACGGCATTAAAGCACTGGCCTATCATGCCGGCATGGATTCAGCCACCCGCTCTGGCAACCAGGATAAGTTCCTGATGGAAGAAGTGGATGTCATTGTGGCTACCATCGCCTTTGGGATGGGCATTGACAAGCCGGACGTGCGTTTTGTGATCCATTACGACATTCCCAAGAGCCTGGAAGGTTATTACCAGGAAACAGGTCGTGCAGGTCGCGATGGGGGAGAGGGCAAATGCATTACCCTTTATTCGGCCAAGGACATTCAAAAGCTGGAGAAATTCATGCAAGGCAAGCCGGTTGCCGAACAAGAAATCGGACGGCAATTACTGCTTGATACAGCCTCGTATGCCGAGTCGGCTATCTGCAGGCGCATCATTCTGCTCAATTACTTTGGTGAAAAACTGGATGAGCCCTGCGGGAACTGCGATAACTGTATCAACCCCAAAGAACAGATTGAAGCAAAAGATGAGATTTGCCGTGCCCTTCAGGCGATCATCGAAGTGAAGGAAAATTACAAGGCGGAGCATTTATCCGATATTCTGACCGGCAAAAAGTCGGCTGCCGTCAAGTCATTCCGTCATTATGAACTGGAAGCCTTTAACTCGGGCAGCGACCATGGCGAAAAGTTCTGGAATGCAGTGTTCAGGCAGAGCCTGATTGCCGGGTACATTTATAAGGACATCGAAAATTACGGCTTGCTGAAGATGACCAAAAAGGGATACGAATTCCTGGAACATCCGGTCGACTTTATGTTGGTGCGCAACCACGACTACGATGCCATAGAGGAGGAAGCCAATGCAGCCGCCGCACAGGCCAGTGGAGCAGGCGACCCCGAATTGTTTGCCATGCTCAAGGACCTGCGTAAAAAGATCTCCAAGAAGCTGAATCTACCGCCATTTGTTATTTTTCAGGACCCATCCTTATCCGATATGGCCCTGCAATACCCCATCACCATCGATGAGCTGAAATTTATTCAGGGTGTTGGCGAGGGCAAGGCCAAAAGATACGGCAAGGAATTCGTCGAACTGATCAAGCAATATGTCGACGAGAACGAGATTGAACGCCCACAGGACATGGTCGTGAAAAGCGTTGCCAACAAGTCGAAGATCAAGGTGGGAATCATTCAAAGCATTGACCGCAAGATTTCATTGGAAGATATTGCCGATTCAATTGGAATTGACTTCAAGGATTTGATCTCCGAAGTTGAAGTAATCGTCAATTCAGGCACCAAGATACACATTGATTATTACCTCGACGAGGTGATGGATGAAGAACGTCAGGAAGAGATTTACGATTATTTCAAGGAGGCAGAAGACGATACCATCGAGAGTGCCTTGAAAGAGCTTGGTGAGGATAACTACACCGAAGAAGACATCCGGCTGATGCGAATCCGGTTTTTGTCTGAAATGGGAAATTAAGAACATGATAAAATAGTAAGCGGGGGACTCAAAGTCACCCGCTTTCTATTTATAGTATACTGTGAATTCATGAAATGTTTATTAAAAACTTGCCAACTCCTTCATCCAAGTAATGATCCATGGAGCCAGGGGTAAAATTGTATCAGTCTTCGATTCAGTATTTAGGTCACACGTTTACCAGGACACTAGCATCCGCCTCCAGAAGACGCTGCTTTGCGCACAGGAACGACATTTTGGGGCTTTTTCATGGATGATTCCAATACCTTGGTGGCCACTTTTGCCTTCATTGCAGCAGTATCCAGCAGCATGATTTCAGTCGTTGGCAAAGCTGGTTCCTTCAGCTCATTGGTCTCAGCCATTACTCCATTGAGTGTTTTCAGGTTGAAGTATCCCATTTGTTGTAAAAGCAAGCAAGGCGCGGCGGCTTGCAATTCATCGTTTCCATAAAGAACGGCTACCTGACCGCTTTGCAGCAGGCGATCGAATAATTCAAGAGATTCGTCGTCGAGGAGCTTGCGCACCGGAATGTTGATGGCATTATCAGCATGACCCTGTGCGAATTGATCCATGGAACGGAGATCGATGAGTTGTTTACCTGCCAGGTCAGTCAGTGAAACCTGGTTTTGTGTATCCTTCATCAATTTGATCGCCTGATCTGCATTTGTGCTGAAATCAATGGTCTTGGGCTTGAAAAGGAAAGCCAGAAAAACAATGATGATTGCCAATGCAAGTAAGCTTAACCAGGGTTTATTTGATTCTATCAGTCGATTCATAGTTGGATGTTTGATGATTTTTTTGAAATGAATAAATTAACAGCCACCACCTGATTTGGCCTGGGGTGCTTTCCTGACGACCACCACTTTTTCAGGAGCCTTTACAGTTGCAGGATCTGTTGTTTGTCCGGCTCCGGTGAAATACTGACGGGCTGCTGTACGGAAACTGAGCAAGTCCAGATCGGCCGAGGAGGAAGTGGCAGAAGCAAGGCCTGGTTTGATGATCGTGTTGTACCATTCGTTCAGGCCACCTTTTAGAATATACAAGCGGCTGATGGAGTA
>DASXUZ010000321.1:0-2195 GCA_036504555.1 Prolixibacteraceae bacterium
AATCACCGGCAATATAGGATGTAAATCCGGTTCCAAGTCCTGCAAACGTTTCCCGGTTAATGGTATAGACCTCCCGGATAAAGGGATAGTCTTTTTTAGCAATAAAGGCTGGATGCGGCGAATAGAAATCGGTACCGTCTGAATCATATTTGGGAGAGACAGAAACCACGTTGATTTTGCTTAGAAAGGAATGGCTGGTCGAATCCCGTGAATCACTAATCCAGTTAACCCCAATAATTCCCATGGCTTCCGGATGTTCTTCCACATACTGAACAACGGCAGAATTTTTGTTGGCTGAATAACAATAACTGGGCAAAGAGTCGCTCATTGCAAATTCAGTCATGATGGTTTTCACGTTGTTGGATCCCGGGTTGTCAAACACAATTTGAATGTCCTTTAATTTTGACTGGGGATTAATTTGTTTCCATTGGGTGGTTTTGCCCAAAAATATATCTTTCAGCGTGTTATACCTTATTTTTGTATCCGGGTTCGATTTGTTGACAATGAATGCAAGGGCATCATGGGCAATGAGGGTAGTTTTTGGAACGAATAATTTCCCTTTGAGGTAAGCCTCTTCGTTTTCGGTTAATTTGCGGCTTGTAATGATGACCCTGACCGAATCTTTCATGAATAAATTTACAAGACTGTCCTGTGGTAAATAGAAAGGAGTTACTTTTGCGTCCTTATAAGTTGACTGGAAGGTATACAGTTCCGCATCGACCAGCAATTGATAGGATTCATCCACGGCAATTTTAATATTTCCACGCGTCGGTGTTTCGTCCGTGAATTTCTGTGGTTTCATTTTGCAGGAATAGACCGATGCAAAGGACAGAATTAATATCCAAAAGAGGACTGATTTTAGTAGTTTCATAGCTTATACTGCCTTATTTTTGAATTTTAGCACTATTGTAACCAATCGAAAAAATCCATATGCAACTATAACAACAGCAAATATCGTGCGGAAATATTTTGGCAAATAGTCAAACGAGGAGGACCACCAAATATAGATCCCTAAAACAATCATCAGGGATACTTTCAATAGCCCAAGAATCAGCTTTAGTTGTGGTAAATTCTGCTTTTTTATCATGTCTGCTTTCGCTTCTATTTCACAGCATTAAAATGCTTTCTTAATTTATTTTGAGGGGATAAAACTATTAAAATAATTTTAAAAAAAACCTGATTTATAGCAATAGTTAGTTTATTTTTCTTTTTTATACCGGCATACTATTCCTTACAGGAAGGTAAACCAATATTTGATTAAAGATAAATAAATTAATTTCCATACATGATCTAAAAACAAAAAATCTTTGTAGTCGCTGAACTTGATTTTTATCAATTCATACTATTCGAATGAGTTCTTATTTCGGATTCAGTATATGAAGTATAAACTGAATATTTTCATCCATACCAAAATGGGGTTCAAGTGATTTGCTTTTGAAACCGACGACTTCTAAAACAAAAAAAAAGGCCATTTCAAAATGAATTGAAATGGCCTTTTTAAATTGAATGAATTGAAGGAACTGATTAATCAGCTTACTTCTTTATTATTCAGAATGACTATTTTTTGTTATAGGTATGAACGCCTGTTTCAATAGCGGTTCTTACACCGGCTTTAGTCTGCCAGATGGTATAAGTTCCAACCATTTGACCATTTGCAGGGTTAATTGTACCTGATTCAATTCCTTCATAGCCTCCACCAAAATTGGTAAGAGCCATTGAGAAGGTATTGGCGGTGAAATTAAGGGTGAAAACAGCTGGCCATGAATTCCAATAGGCATCAATACTCAGAGTAGTGTCACTGGTTTTTTTGAATACTACTGGATAATTATAATCCTCAGCAGGTTCCTCTGCGGTAAAGGCGCCAACAAATATTCCAATTGGTTCAAAAATGGTAAAACTCCAGGTAGGACTTGTAGTCATTACACCATTGGCATCAGTCATCACTACATACCAATAATAAGTCTGGCCTTTAACAACCGGAACATTCAGGGTCAAAGCAGCAACGCCAGCTTTGTAAAGAGGAGGCGTGTCGGTAGATCCTAAATAGACACTTGCAAGAGGAGCTGCCCCGTCAGGATTGGTAGATTCCCATTTCAGGTCTACGGTTGTTCCCGAAATTGTAACAGAAGCGCCATCAAGGGGAGCTACTACTGTCGGTTCAGTAAAGGCATGGAAGACCGAGACTGTTGGTTCAT
>DASXUZ010000322.1:0-4725 GCA_036504555.1 Prolixibacteraceae bacterium
CAATAAAGAAGATCCTACCTGCGATAACCGTTTCATCGATTTGCGCGACTGTGAGAATGTAACGGTTGAGGGAATTAATTTACACAATGCTACTACATGGCAGGTGGCTCTTTTTCATTGCAACAAGGCGAATATCAACAACATTCATATTGTGAGTGAGAGCGGCAGTGACGATGGAATGGACATTTTCCGTTGCACCAATGTGGTGATCGACCATGTATTTGCTCATACCAAAGACGATTGCATCGCCATTAAGTCAGGTGGAAAATATCCGGCTGCGGAGGCAACGGATAATATCCTTGTTAAAAACTGTGTGTTCTGGAATTCGATTTGGGGCAATGCCATCGAAATTGGGTTTGAGCTTTATTCCAGTGAAGTGAAGAACATTCATTTCGAAAACATAGATGTCATTCATGTGGAGGATGGCGCTACCATGAGTATTCACAATGCAGGGCAAGCGCATGTACACGATGTGGTATTTGAAAATATCAGGATCGAGGACAGCCGTCAAAAGCTGATCGATGTGGCTATCTTCTTTTCCCGTTGGGGCCCGGATGGCATTCAGGATCCTGAGTTCATCAAGAAGAATTACCTGTGGGGCGCCTGGGATGGGGTTCAGAAAGTTCCTGAAGGAAAGGAAGCCTATCACAGCCAGTTTAGGGGAAAAGTAAGTAACATCCTGTTTAAAGATATACAGGTGGTCGGAGGGCTATTACCATTCTCTGTTTTCCATGGATTTGACAAGGAGAAGAATGTCTCCGGGGTAACCATTGAGAATCTGACTTATATGGGTAAAAAGATCACCGATTTGGAAAGTGCCAAAATAAGACAGCAGAATACAGAAAAATTGATCATCAAATAAGAGGTTCAAAGTTCAAAGTGATGAGAAATCAACTGAGACGATCCGCCTTACACAAAAGCCGGGGACTGTATGGGTAAATCAAATGAAGATTCAGGAAACGGATCAGGTCAATACAGAAGGCTGGATTTGGAAACCGCTTAAAACAGGTGGCATTCTAACGATCAGGCATCAAAAAGGAAACAAGGTAATGGTAATGGGAAATTAAATGGAGAAGGACATTGGTATTTACAATTTAATAATTTACTATTTACTATTTGCATGCTGATCAGACAGGTTAAATCGTAAATTACAAAATAGTCAATAAAAGGATGAAACTAACAACTCTAATATGTACGATTCTAATCATTTGCCCATTTTTTATCTTTGGACAAACTCCTAAAACTGCCGAGGTTAAAATCTTCAACGGTAAGCCTGCTTTGTTTGTTGATAACCAACCAGTAGCTCCTGATTTTTATGCCCTTACCCATGCCTATGGAGCCCGTTGGACTTGGGAGGAAGTGCCGCAACGAAACCTGAAGAACTTTGCTCAACTGGGTTTTAAACTCTTTCAGTTGGATCTTTATTTTGAAGATATCTGGTATCAGAAGGTGGATACGCTGGATATAGGGAAAGCCCGCCGGCAGGTAAGAGGCTTGCTGGATGTCTGCCCTGATGCAGCAGTTGTAATCCGTGTTCATGTCAATGCCCCCTATTGGTGGAATGACCAAAACCTCCAGGAATGCACCCAGTATGCCGATGGGCCTGTCGATCAGCGGACGTATGGCCCTCCCTTTAACAACGAAGATGGAGATATCGACCGACCACTGCGTGCGAGCCTTGCCTCGATGAAATGGAGAACTGAATCGGGTGAGCGGCTAAAAGAATTCTGTACCAAAATGGCAGCTACCCCCGAGGGGAAATCGGTCATTGGCATTCATGTCAGCGGTGGGGTATATGGCGAATGGCATTACTGGGGATTTATCAATCATGACCCCGATACGGGACCTGCCATGACTGCCTATTTTCAAAAATGGATGAAACGTAAATACAAGACCACTGGGGCGCTTCAAAAAGAGTGGAAGACCACCAAATATGATTTTAATACCGCCACTGTTCCTGACTCTACGGAACGTACATTCACAGCTGATGGGGGATTCCGTGATCCCGAAAAAGAGCAGCGTGTAATTGATTACTTTTCGGCACAGCAGGAAGTAGTGGCCGAGGACATTGAATATTTCACCTCCCTGGTGAAGAAAAGCTGGCCCCGACCTTTAATTGTAGGTGTTTTCTATGGCTATCTTCACATGACCTTTTGCCGCCAGGCTGCCGGAGGCCATTTATTGATCGAGAGAATATTAAACTGCCCCAGCATCGATTATCTGGCTGCTCCGCAATCGTATTGGGGTGCCGCACAACTGGCAGGAGGGTCAGGTAATTCGCGTGGAGTGATTGAATCAGCAATGCTGCATGGTAAACTTTGGCTCGATGAAATGGATAACGGGCACCTTCAAAAAAAGACGGCTATTGATGCTGCACGCAATTCAGGGAAATATGATCCCCAATACCTGCCTGTTGTTCAACGCAGCGCCATCTATCCACTAATGCGCGGAACAGGATTGTGGTATTATGATTTTGGCCCCCGTGAAAGCTTTGGCTGGTGGGACAATCCTGTTTATCTGAAAAGTATACAGGAAGAGAAGAAGCTTTTCGATAGCAGGATCAATCAGCCCTATGAGCCTGTGGCCGATGTGCTTTACGTGTGGGACCAGGAGAGTTTTTTACATGTGAAAAACGGATGGACCCCGGTCTGTTACAATCTCATTGACCAGTCCTTTGAGGAAGCCTTGCGTTCAGGTACGATAAGCGACCAGATCTATTTGTTTGATCTTGACAAGGTTGATTTAAATAAATATAAGGCCATCCTGTTTATGAATGTGTACAAAATCACCGATGCTCAGAAACAACTGATTAAAAACAAGGTAGCGGCCAAGGGCAGGACCTTGATATGGAATTATTTACCCGGCTATACAGATGGTCATCGAAACAATATTGATTTTGTACGTGCCTTGACAGGATTTGAGATCAAGAGGTTCGATTCTACCAAGGCACCGGTTGTTACCATTGAAAAAACAGGAGCTTCCTATGGGTTTGAGGGAACTGTCGACCCGATGGTGGTCATTACCGATCCCAAATCGGAGGTACTGGCCCGTTTAAAAGATTCAGGCGAAACCATTGCAGGTCGCAAGAGCTTTGCCAACTATGTGAGTGTCTATTCAACCCTGCCACTGCATGAAACTGATTTTTTCAGGACATTGTTTAAAGCAGCAGGATGTCATGTTTACAACGATTCGAACGATTTCACCTACGTCAATTCGGGATTGTTGATGATTCACACCAAGGATGGCGGGAAGCGTATCCTTCACTTGAAAAACGGGAAAGAAGTGACCCTGGATCTGCCAGCCTATTCTACCTGGGTACTTGATTCACATACAGGAACGATTCTTCTAAAATAATCGCCATGAATAAACCTATAAAGGCAACGATGTTGAACAAGCCTTTGAAATTGGACACTAAAATTGATCGTAAAGACATTCATTTTGGATGGAGCCTTTGAAATATTCGACCTTTTGAAAAAACAGAAGATGGGTAACACGGGCAAAATCCTCAAAGTCGAATTAATAGGCCACGATGTGGCTGTTTATAAGCTGACAAGGGAATGATTAACTTATTGAGGGAGAATATATTTTGATTTTAATAGGAAGGTGAGTTTGATCTGAGCGTTGAGCAAAAAAACTAATATTTTTATTTTCAGACAATTGCGACAATTCCCACAGTTGACGGAATTGTCGTGTGACAGATAAAATAACGCTTTGCTATAGTGTTGGTTGTAGGTTGTACCCCTGTAGGAAGCTCATTATGATCATTTTATATTGAAAAAGGGTACAACCACAGAGCTGAAAAGTTTAACTCATGTCATCTCTCTGGTTGTACCCAAAAATGATTCAAGCAACTGTCCCTTAAAGCAATACAAGGGTACAACCTACAACCGGCATGTGTGTGGATGATTAATTTTTGAATGTGCCTATTATTTAAAAAAACCTGACTTGTTATGTGTCACCATTAATGGGTCACAGTATCATTTAAACTGTAACACGACAATTCCGTCAACTGTCGGAATGACGGAAAAATTGATTTTGAAATATGACATTATTTTGCTTTCTTTAAGCTAATAAACTGATTGACCATGAACCTAAAACGCTTACTATTATTAATTTTTGTGATTTCTTTCCTGTCTGCAACAACTCATGCGGCCATCTATAATATTCTTGATTTTGGGGCAAAGGGTGACGGGAAATTCGTCAATTCCAAAGCGATCAATGAGGCAGTGAGCAAATGCTTCCTAAACGGGGGCGGAACAGTTTTGATTCCCACCGGAACCTTTCTAACAGGAAGCATTGTCCTGAAAAGCAACATTAACCTGCACCTTGATCCGGGCGCCGAACTGCTGGGTAGTGAAAATATAGAGGATTATAAAATTAACAATGAACGGCATGGCATCATTTTTTGTGAAGATGCCATCAATGTATCGATTTCGGGTGCAGGGACCATCAATGGTAACGGCATCAAATTTTATGAACCGCATTCAAATCATATCTACGATGAATTTGTTAAGAGCCGTATCCGTCAGAAAGAAAACTACATGCCTGAGGGAGCTTTCTTCACCGATGGTCCGCTCAACCGCATCGCCATGCCTGGAATGACCATTGTATTTTTTCATTGCACCAACGTGTCAGTAACAGGCATCACCATTAAAGATACCCCTATTTGGGCGACCCGTTTTGGTTATTGCGATGGAGTATTAATTGATGGGATCACCATTCAAA